>JAXDLV010000225.1:0-9624 GCA_034666445.1 Chloroflexota bacterium
GTGCGGGCGTGGAGGTCAGGCTGAGCGCCGGCGCCACTCTGGCCGCCGACCGCGTGGTCGTTGCGATGGGGAGCTGGACCGGCGGCCTCCTCGGGTTGGGCGCCGCCGTCCGGCCGGTCAAGGGCCAGCTGCTTGTCTTCCCGGCCGGGAGCCCCGGGCCGGCGCGGGTGCTCTATGCCGACCACACGTACCTGCTGGCCAAGGCCGACGGCACGGTGATCCTCGGCGGAACCATGGAGGAGCGGGGCTTCGACCTGGAGATCGATGGCGCGGCGGAGGCGTTGCGCGACGCCCTGCCCCGCCTGTTCCCGGCCCTCGCCGGCGTCCCCGCCCGCGCCCTGGTGGGTCTCCGGCCCGCCTCGCCTGACGGGCTCCCGATCGTCGGCCCGGTGCGCGCGCTCCCGGCGGCCTACGTCTTCACCGCCCACTTCCGCAACGGGTTCCTGCTGGCGCCGCTCACGGCGCGACTCGCGGCGGCAGAGGTCATGGGGGGAGAGGCCGCCGACCTGCTCAGGCCGCTGCGTCCGCAGCGGCTGGTGGAGGTTTCCTAGCCGGCCTGGGCGATGCGCGCGTGGTGGTGCTCGGTGATCGTCTTGACCACCTCACCCACCGGGACCCCGAGCTTCTGGAAGCACTGCACGCCGCTGCGCTGGGCGGCGCTGTTTAGCACCACCGGCTCCGCCTCGGAGAGGAGATAGAAGTCGGCCGGGTGCATGCGGCGCATCCGGTCGATCGCCTCGGTGCCGACCATGTCGCCCAGGATCAGGTCGCAGAGGACCGCGTCGGGCTTCTCGGCGCCATACATCTGGAGGGCCTCGGCCCCCGAGGCGGCCGTCAGCACCGTGTGGCCGTGCATCGAAAAGGCCAGGCGGTAGAGCTCGAGGTTGGGCAGGTCGTCATCGACCAGCAGGATGGTCATGTGCCGGGGGTCGGTAGCAGGCATGGGCCATAGATTATGGGGTCAGACGGCCAAGGTCTAGACGTTTTTGGCAGCGCGATGGTTACGACGAATCGAAGCCGCGTCACGAAACCATGACGGTCCACAGGAACCGCACGGGGGCCTCGTTTGAAGGTACATGCGCATCCTGGAGATGGTCCTGCCCCGCCTCGAGGCGATGGCCGTGATGGCGTCCGACCGCCAGGTCGTCCGCGACCCCCAGCAGCTGGCGCTGCTGCGTGAGGATTACCGCTACATGGCGGGCGTCTGTCGCAGCCTCCTGCCGGAGCTGGAGGAGCAGCTCGCCGACCTTCCGGAGTTCCTGGAGCCCAATGCGCCGATCGAGGACAAGATCTCCTACCAGATGGCGCTGATCCGCCGTACCAACCGGCTCCACCTCGCCGTCGAGTCCCACCTCGCCGCCCGTCCCGCCGCCCGCCGCCGGGCCGCCGTCTCCTCCTCCGAGCGCTAGCTTCACCGGCCCGAGGTGGGCCGATTACCGGCGCGGTCCCAGGCTCAGTTCAGCGACGCCAGGGATAGGTTTCGCGGACGGCCGGCACGGTGCCACCGACGACGGCGGGCATCGCAGGGGGTGCGGTCGTCGGGGTTGTCGCCGGCGCCACCACCTCGGGTAGGTCGGCGACGGGCTCCTCGGAGCCCAGGACGGTGCGCTGGTAGGTCCGCTGCAGCAGCGACGCGATCTCGTTGCCCACCTCGACGAAGCGGTTGGTTTCGTTGCCGAAGCGCTCCAGGAGCGCCTCGCCGCGCTCGACGGGGCGGCGATCGAACACCACCAGCTGGGCCTGGCGGCTGACGCCGTCGCCCATGCCGTGGAGGAATGATGACTCCGACATCTCGCGGCCGAGCACCTCGTCGCCGCGCACCTGCCGCACCGTGAAGGTGCCCAGGGGCCCGAGCAGCTCCTCGCGGTCGGCGTTGAAGATGTCGCGGAAGCGCTCGCCGCCGAGTGGCATGGAGCGGAAGTCCAGTGCCAGCGCCATCACCGGCGGGTGATCGTCGCCGCCGAGGTCGAGGATGAAGCGGAGCTGGGGTGGCCACTCCAGCCGCCGCCCGCTGACGCGCGACCCGGCGACCACGTACTGCCATCCACGTTTGCGCAGGACGCCGTCCATCGCCACGCCGAGATCGCCGCTCTCTCCACTCATCTGCGTCTGTATAACGCAGGCATCACGGGGACATTTCGGCAAGTTACGACCCTGTTGCGTCTGTGTGAAAGCTGGCGCCCGGACGGTTTTGCAATGTCCTTGTGCAAGCCGTTGGCAAAACTGCTAGAGTCGGCCCGTGCCCAGGCCAAGCCACGTTCGCGACGCCGTCCGCCGCCGCCTCGCCGCCGCCGACCGCCACAGCTGGTCGGTCGACGAGATGCTCGAGGAGGTGCGCGCCGAGCGCGTCCCGGCCGACTTCTCGTCGATCTTCCGCGGGCTGGTCTGGTGCGAGTCGGAGGGACTGGTGCGGCGCATCGAGGTCGGCGACGGCAAGGCCCGCTTCGAGCTCGCCGGCAACCACCACGAGCACGCCCGCTGCGAGCGCTGCGGCACGGTCACCGAGGTTCCCGGCTGCGTGGTCGACGACGCCTCGGTGCGGCTGGAGCGGATAACGGGCTTCAGCATCAGGGCCCACACCGTCCTGTTCACCGGGCTCTGCCGGGACTGCAGGTGATCGCTGTCGCCCGCCTGGCGCCGGCGGTGATCGCCCTGGCTGCCACCCTCAGCGGCTGCGCGTCGAGCAGCGCCGTCGATGCTACGGCCATCAAAGTCGTGACCACGGTCACCCAGGTGACGGCGCTGACCCGGGCGGTGGCTGCCGGCAGCCCTGTCCAGCTGACGGCCCTCGCGCAGCCGGGCGACGACCCGCACGCCTTCGAGCCGCGCCCGTCGGACATCGCTGCGCTGGCATCGTCGAAGCTGGTCATCAAGAGTGGCGCCGGCCTTGACCACTGGATCGACGGGCCGGTGGCCTCCGCCTCGAGCGCCCAGGTGCTGGACCTTTCGACGTTCGTCAGCCTGCGCCCGGGCGACGAGGGCCAGGACCCCCATTGGTGGTACGACGCCGACAACGCCAAGAAGGCCACCGACGCCATCGCCGACAGGCTCGGCGCGATCGACCCGGCCAACCGGCAGCGCTACCTCGACAACGCCACGGCGGAGAAGGGCCGCCTCGACGCCGCCGACCGCGACGTGCATGCCGCCATCGACCCCATCCCGGTAGCCCAGCGGCTGTTCGTGGCCAACCACGACGCGTTCAACTACTTCCTGGCCCGCTACGACATCACCCTCGTTGGCGACATCATCCCGTCAACCGACACCCTGTCCGCGATCCGCCCGGCGGACACTGCGCGGCTGATCCAGGCGATCAGGGACCAGCACGTGAAGGCCATCTTCACCGAGACCACGCTCGACCCCGGCGTCGCCACCCAGGTGGCGCAGGAGACGGGTGCCCGGGTGTTCGACGGCAAGCTGTACGCCGACGCGATCGGCGGGCCGGGTACGCCGGGGGAGACCCTGGAGGGCGCCATCGCGGAGAACGGCCGCCAGGTGGCCGCCGGGCTGAGGAGCTGATGGCCACCACGCACGTGCACGCGCACCCTCACCTCTGCCTCGCATCCGAGGAGAGCAAGCAGGCGGCGCTGGTGATCGAGGACGTTGCGGCCGGCTACGGCGACATCATGGCGATCAGCGGCGCCAGCGCGACCGCCACGCCGGGCTCGATCATCGCGCTGGTGGGGCCCAACGGCGCGGGCAAGTCGACGCTGCTGAAGGCGATCGTCGGCGCCGTGCCGCTGCGCCACGGCAGGGTTGCGATCGGCGACGCCGAGACGGTCGCGCGGCGGCGGGCGCTGGTGGCCTACGTCGCCCAGCACGAGAGCATCGAGTGGAGCTTCCCCATCTCGGTCCTGGAAATGGTGGAGCTCGGGCACATAGGCCGCGCGCCGTGGCAGCCGTGGCGGGGGCGCGGGGTGCGGGAGCGGGCCCGTGAGGCGCTCGCCGCGGTGGAGATGGCGGACCTCAGCCAGCGCAGCATCGGGGCCCTCTCCGGGGGACAGCAGCAGCGGGTGGTCCTGGCCCGGGCGCTGATGCACGACGCCCCGCTCTTCCTGCTCGACGAGCCGTTGAGCGGGGTGGACCCCGCCAGCGGCCGCCTCATCCTCGACCTGCTGCGCCGCCTCGCCTCCGAGGGTCACACCATCCTGATGGCCACCCACGACGTCGACGAGGCGGCAACGACCGCGGACCGCGTGTGGGGCATCAACCGTTCCCTGGTCGCCGACGTGCCGGCTGCCGAGCTGCTTAACCCCGAGGTCATGCGCCGGGTCTATGGCGAGCACCTCGTGATCCTCGCGGGCGGCGCCGTGGCGCTGGGGGACCAGCAGCGCTGATGCTGCGCTGGCTGCTCGACCCCTTCCAGTTCGACGTTCAGCGCCGCGCGCTGCTGGAGGTGGTCCTCGCCGGCGGCCTGTGCGGCGCGCTGGGCATTCACATCGTCCTCCGTCGCCTCGGCTTCATGACCGATGCGCTGTCCCACGCCGTGCTCCCGGGGGTGGTGATCGCCTACCTGCGCGTCGGCGTGGGCGGCGTCCTCTACGGGGCGCTGGCGGGCGGCGTGCTGGCGGCCAGCGCGATTGGCCTGATCACCCGCAACCGCCGCGTGCGCGAGGACTCCGCGATCGGCATCGTCATGGCAGGTGGCTTCGCGCTGGGCATCGTCCTGATCTCCACTGTGCGCTCCTACGCGGGCGCGCTTGAGGACTTCCTGTTCGGCAACGTTCTCCTGGTCAGCTGGTCGGACCTCGTCCTGACCACCGGGCTGGCGGTGGCGGTGCTGTTGGTCATGTTCCTGTTTCACCGCCGCCTCGTGATGCGGGCCTTCGATCCCGACACCACCGATGCCCTCGGCCTCAACGGGACCATGGTCGACCTGGTGCTGCTTATGACGCTGGCTGCGACGGTGGTGGTGGCGCTGCGGGCGATCGGCAACATCCTGGTGGTGGCGCTGCTGATCACCCCGGCGGCGACCGCCCGGCTGATGACCGACCGGGTGATCCCCATGATGCTGATCAGCGCGGGACTGGGCGTGTTCAGCGGCGTCGTCGGGATGGTGGCGGCCTACCACCTGAACGTCGCGACCGGCGCCCTGATCGTCTGCGTGGCGACGGCGGTGTTCGGGCTGGTCCTGCTCCTGGAGCCCAGGCGCGGCGCGTTGGGAGCGCTCCTCGATCGCCGGCGCTACGAGGCCGCCGGCGACGCCGTCACTCAGGCCGGCACCCACTCGCACTAGCTCGCGGTCATCCATCTGCGCCGGCCGCGGCAGGCCCCGGCGCCATACCCCCGGGGGGTATATTTCGATCGTGACCTTCATCCTTGACCACGTTGTCGCCGCGCTCCAGCTGGCCTTCCTCATGTTCTGGCAGGTGATGTGGCCGCTGGCGCTTGGCTTCCTGCTGTCGGCCGTGGTCGAGACGGTGGTATCCAAGCAGGCGGTGTCGAACGCGCTGGGCAGGGACTCCCCCCGAGGTGTCGCGCTGGCCACGCTGTTCGGGGCTGCTTCGTCCTCGTGCTCCTATGCCGCCGTGGCGGTGGCGCGGTCGCTGTTCCGCAAGGGCGCCACCCTGCCCAACGCGGTCATCTTCCAGTTCGCCTCCACCAACCTGGTGTTCGAGCTGGGGCTGATCCTGCTGATCCTGCTCGGCTGGCAGTTCCTCGCCGCCGAGGTGGTGGGCGGGCTGCTGATGGTCCTGCTGCTGGCGCTGTTCTTCCGCCTCACCCTGCGGCGTCGCATGGTGGAGGCCGCCCGCGCCCAGGCGGAGAAGGGCCTTGCCGGGAAGATGGAGGGCCACGGGGCGATGGACATGTCCGTCACCGACGGCCCCTTCCTCCGCCGCCTCTTCTCCGGCCGCGCGCTCACGGCGGTGAGCCACTACTTCTTCATGAACATCTACAGCCTGTGGAGCGACCTGCTGCTGGGCTTCCTGATCGCCGGGGCGCTGGGCGCCTGGGTGCCCGACGAGGCCTGGGCGCGCATCTTCCTGACCGGCAACGGCGCCGAGTCGGAGATCTGGGGCGCGCTGGTGGGACCCCTGATCGCGGTGGTGACGTTCGTCTGCTCCGTCGGCAACGTGCCCCTCGCCGCCGTGCTGTGGCGGGGCGGCATCAGCTTCGGCGGGGTGGTGGCGTTCATCTTCGCCGACCTGCTGATCCTGCCGATCCTCAACATCTACCGGAGGTACTACGGCTGGCGCGCGGCGGTGTACCTCGGGGTCATCTCATACGTGACGATGGTCCTGGCCGGGCTTTGCGTCGGCTGGCTGTTCGGCCTGCTCCACGTCACCCCGACCGGCCGTGACATCGGGACCATCGCCATGGGCATCACGTGGAACTACGACACGATCCTCAACATCGTCGCCCTCGTGGTTATCGCGGTCCTGCTGGTCCGCTTCCTGCGAACCGGCGGCGTCGGCATGCTGCGGATGATGGAGATGGTGCCCTCCGAGCACGGCGACCACGACATGGAGGCGCACACGCACCACCACCACGGCTAACCGGCCGGGCCGGGGCTTAGGGCCGGGCGGCCTCCCGGCACCCCGCGCAGAGCCCCGCGACGAGCAGCTGGACGTCGATGACCTCGAAGTCCTCCTCGGCGGCGAGCCGGCGCAGCAGGCGGTCCACCTGGCGGGCCTCGAGGTGGACCATCTTGTGGCAGCGGACGCAGCGGACGTGGTGGTGCTCGTCGTCCTCACCGGCGACCTCGTAGTGGACCGCGCGTCCCATCCGGGTGCCGCGCAGGACGCCGATCTCGGCCAGTGTCTCCAGGGTGCGATATACCGTGCTGCGGTTGAGGGGCAGCCGCTGGGCCTCCACCTGGCGGGCGACCTCCTCGGCCGTCAGGTGGCCGCCCGCGCCCTCCAGGATCTCGAGGATGACCGCCCGCTGGGTGGTGCGCCGGTAGCCCCGCTGGGCCAGCTCGGCGAGGCGGTCGGGGGCGGCCTCAGGCGGCGGGCTCTTCGGCGTGCTCGTGGTCTCGCACCATCTCGGCCCAGCGCTCGTCGATGCGCCGCAGCTTGAAGATCGCAAATGCCGCGACCCAGGTGACCACGAAGGCCCCGACGATGAAGAAGCCCATGTCGGCGAAGTCGAGGCCCCCGACCGCGTCCCACACCCCGCCCGAGAGGTTGGCGGCCTGGACGAGCATCTGGAGCAGCTCCACCACTCCGACGAACAGCGCCACGAACACCGACAGCCCCGTGATCGTGAGGTTGTAGAAGACCTTGCGGATGGGGTTGGAGAAAGCCCAAGCGTAGGCCTTGGCCATGAACGCCCCGTCGGTGGTGTCCATCAGGCTCATGGCCGCCGCGAAGATCAGCGGCAGCGACAGGATGGCGATGAACGGGACGCCCTGCGACGCCGCGCCGGCGGAGATCGCCAGCAAGGCGACCTCGGAGGCGGTGTCAAAGCCCAGCCCGAACAGGAAGCCGATCGGGTACATGTGCCAGCTGCGCGTGACCACCGCGAACATGCGGCCGAAGACACGGGTCAGGAGGCCCCCGGCGACGAGGTCCTGCTCCAGCCCGGTGCGGTCGTACTCGCCGCGCCGCATGCGGCCGTAGATGCGGACGATGTCGACCAGGATCACGAGGTTGAGGATCCCGATCAGCAGCAGGAAGACGCCCGACACCGACGTGCCGATGATCCCGCCCACCTCTCGGAGCCGGCCGCCGTCGTCGAGCACGCCGCTGACCAGGCTCTGCACCGCCAGCCCCAGGGCGAGGGCGATCACAAAGACGACCGTGGAGTGGCCGAGGGAGAAGAAGAGGCCGACCGTCATGGGCTTCTGCTTCTGCTGCAGGAGCTTGCGGGTGGTGTTGTCGATGGCCGATATGTGGTCGGCGTCGAACGCGTGGCGCAGGCCGAACGTGTACGCCAGCCCGCCCAGGCCAATGAACGCGGGGTGGCCGACGCCATACGTCAGCAGCGCGCCCCAGCCGAGGAGGTGGATGAGGGCGACCACCCCATACGAGGCGCCCAGGCGAGCGCGCTCGCCGCGATCGAAGCCCTCCTGGATTGTCCTTGTGAACGAGGCCATTGGCCCTCCCGAACCGGCAGCGGAGCCCTCGCAGCTCGGCTCATGCATGTTTAGCGCAATTGCACCTAAGTTGCAACTGAGCCTACTGGACCGGCCCCGGTCGGCGACCGCTCAGGCCTGGTTGGCGAGGGGCTGGGCCAGCACCCAGAGGGAGGTGGCGGTGTAGACCAGCATCGCGGCCAGCCAGCCCAGGTCGGCGCGGAGGCGGCGCCCGGGCTCCTTCTCCACCGCGGCGATGCCGGCGTGGGCCATCAACACGGCGAGGACGTGGCCCAGCACGATCGCGGTCACCTGGACGGCGAACACGATCGCCGGGCGGACGCCGGCCACGTTGCGCTGCAGCTCCGCGGCCGCCGTGGCGACATCGGCGGGGCTGCTGAACATCAGCGGCGCAATCACCAGGAGCTGGGTGAGGTTGTGGGCCAGCAGGTAGGCCAGTGCGATGGGCACGAGCGAGGGCGACACGACCCCGGCCAGGCCGCCCGCATCGCGCCCGGAGAGGGCCGCGGCGACGTATGTGAACAGCCAGAAGAACGCCGCGAACGCCAGCCACGTCGCCAGGATCTCGGCCGTGTCGAGGCCCACCTCGCCCAGGTTGATGTCGCCGGCCTGGCCGACGGAGTCGCTCACCGCCTGGGTGGCCTGGGCGAAGGCGCGCCAGATCGGGGTGGTCCGCACGCCGTCGGCGAGCACGCCCGCCAGCCACAGCGTCACCAGCGCCTCGCGGCCGCGGCCGACGGGGATGGCGCGATCGGCCCGGAAGCCGATGCGCAGCCGGACGTAGCCGTCGTCGTCGCGCACCAGGGCCACCGGCGCGATGGTCCCGGCCATCGTGGTCAGCGCCTGCCACAGGTCGCCGGTCCTGTACCACTGCTCGCCGAGGAAGATGCCCATCGCCACCTGGAAGCCGGTGTAGAAGGCGACCAATGCGGCCAGCGCCTGGGGCGAGTTCGGCACCGGCGGAAACGCCAGCTCCAGGAAGACCAGCACCAGCAGCTGGGCCACCGCCGGCCAGTAGCCCAATCGGTCAAGCAGCGGGTGGCGACGGGCGCGGGCGCTGGCCCCGCTGGTCAGCAGGCGGGCGATCAGCGCGAAGGGGTTGGCCACCTCGTACTCCCCGCCCACCAGCGCGTGGGCCAGTGGCAGCAGCGGGATCGTCGCCACCCAGAACGCGAGCACAGCAGGGTTGAGGACGTTGGTCTGACGGCCCAGGAGGCCCACCCCCAGCAAGAAGCCGACGAAGGCCAGCGCCAGCGCCTGCAGCGCGACCACCGCCCAGCGCGGGACGACGGCGCCTCCCCGCCTGGCCTCCGGGCGACGGTCGGGCAGCGCGTAGACCAGGACGAAGCTGGCCGCCACCACCACCACCGCACCCGCCAGCACCACGGGCAGGGGGACGGGCAGGTCGAACTTGCCGATGAACGCGTGTGCCAGGTGCATAGCCGGTGTCTAGGCTAGCGGCGCGGTCAGGCGGCGGCGGCGCCCTCCAAGACGACCCGGGTGCCGTGCCGTGGGACCAGGGTGACCACCCGTCGCGCCACGGGCTCGGGGTCGGGGTCGGCTGGGCGCAGGCGCGCCTCCGCCAGGAC
>JAXDLV010000226.1:0-37266 GCA_034666445.1 Chloroflexota bacterium
CAACGGAGGCGCGTGCGGGGTGTGGGGCGGTGGAGGGGAGTGCGCCGGTCGGGCGGGCAGTCGTTGCGCAGGCCACCCGCGCCACGCCGGCGGCGGGCCAGGACGCGGGGGCGCACACCACGCGGGCGGAGACCGTAGATGGCCGGGGTGGTGGCTGGTGCGGCGTCCGCCTCGAGGTCCTCGAGGCCCAGTGGCAGCTCGCCCTGCTCGGCGGACTGCGGCGCGCCCGGCTCCGGGGGCAGCAGCTCGGCGGGCTCCGCGGGCAGCAGGGCTGCGGGCAGCACCGGCGGCGGCAGCACGATCACGTCCTCCGGGATCACCACCGGCGCCGGCAGCACGATCGCGTCCTCCGGCGCCACGACCGCCGGCTCAGCCGGCGCCACGAGCTCCGGGGGGGCCGGGGTGCGCGCGGCCGGCTTCTTCGCCCGGGCTGCCTTCGGCTTGCGCCGGCGCGATCCCGAGGCGTCCGTCTGGGGGCTGTCTGCGTCGTCCAAGGTGCCTCTTCGGGTCAAGTCTGACCCCCTGTCCGGGCCCTGTCTATGGCCGCCGGCGGGCGGTAGACACGGTACCGGCAGTAGGCCCGGAAGCCGCTCCGCTCGTAGATCCCGATCCCCAGCTCACTGGCCTGCAGGGTGGCGTACTCGAGGCCCTCCCCGGCAGCCTCGGCGAGCGCCAGGTGGAGGATCGCCGTGGCCAGGCCGCGGCGGCGGTGGCGGTCCGCGGTCCACATCCCATAGATGCCCACCACCCCCTCCATCCAGTGGCTCTGCCCGGTGGCCACCAGGCGGTCGCCATCCCGGGCGACGTAGAACCTGCGCTCCCCCTCCGCCGCCATCGCCAGGGGGTCCGGGAACGTGCGGGCGGCCTCGGCGTCCTCCATGAAGCCGCCCCACCGATCGCCCAGGATGGCGTCGGCCACGTCCTCGGGGCTCTCCGCCCGGTACACGCGGTACCCGGCGGGCACGAGTGGCTGCCAGGCCCTCCCCAGCCGCCGCCAGTAGGCCGGCAGCTCCACTGTCAACTCGAAGCCGGCGCCCCGGAGCGCGCTCTCCGCCTCATCCATCCCGTCACGGAGCCACACCCGGTATCCCGCCAGGCCGGCAAACGCGGCCTCCAGCGGGGCGGTCGGGTCGGCGGGAGCGCCAAACCCGGCGGAGACGGCGGTGGCGACGTTGTACGCCGGCCACTCGGAGGCGAGGCTCGCCAGCCGCCAGCCCCCGGTCTCCGCCACGAAGCCGTCGGGATGGGCGCGCGCCCAGGCGGCGAAGTTCTCGTACCAGGAGTTGTCGAGGCGGGGCAGCAGCCCGGCGGGCAGGCCGGCCGTCGAAGGGTCAGGTTCCGCCGGTCGCCCCCGCGCCGCCGGTGAGGTTGGACTGGCCGGTGGTCCCGCCCTGCTCGGGGGGCCGCTCGCCGGCGGCAACCGCCACAGGCTCGGCGCCCCCGGACACGGCGGCGGCCTGCTCCTTGATCCAGTTGAGCAGCCCGCCCGCCTGCATGATCTCGATCTGCCGGTCGCTGAGCCCGTGCTCGACGTCGAAGGTCGTCCCCTGGGTGGTGTTCTCGACCGTCAGCCGGGTGCCCACCTGGAGCGCGTCCCGCGTGTCCTTGATGACCAGCTCGTCCCCGGGGTTGATGGCGTCGTAATCGGCCTCCGACGTGAAGCCCAACGGGATGATGCCGAAGTTGATCAGGTTGGCGCGGTGGATGCGGGCGAACGACTTGGCCAGTACGAACTTCACGCCGAGGTACATCGGCGCCAGCGCCGCGTGCTCGCGGCTGGAGCCCTGGCCGTAGTTGCCGCCCCCGACGATGATCCCGCCGACGCCCTCGTCCTTCGCCTTCAGCGCGCGCTTGACGAACTCGGGGTCGACGCCGCTGAAGACGAACTCCGAGATCTTGGGGATGTTCGAGCGCAGCGGGAGCACCTTGGCGCCCGCGGGCATGATGTGGTCGGTGGTGATGTTGTCGCCAACCTTGATCAGCACCCGGCCGCTCACGATCGGCGGCATGTGCTCGTTGCGGGGCAGCGGCTGGATGTTGGGGCCGCGGATGATCTCGACCTCGGCGGGGTTGGTCGCCGGCGCGATGATCATGCGGTCGTCGATCAGGTAGTTCTCGGGGAGCCGCACCCGCACCGGGTGGCCGAGCTTGCGCGGGTCCGTGATCTGGCCGGTCAGCGCGCTGGCGGCGCAGGTCTCGGGGCTGGTCAGGTAGACCTGGGCGTTGGGAGTGCCGGAGCGTCCCTCGAAGTTGCGGTTGAAGCTGCGGACGCTGACGCCGCCGTACGGCGGGGCCTGGCCCATGCCGATGCAGGGACCGCAGGCCGACTCCAGGATCCGGGCGCCGGCGGTGATCAGGTCGGCGAGGGCGCCGGAGTGGGAGATCATCTCGTAGACCTGGCGCGACCCGGGGGTGATCACCAGGGACACGTCGGGATGGACCACCTTGCCCTTCAGGACGCGCGCCACGACGGTCAGGTCGCTGAAGGAGCTGTTCGTGCAGCTGCCGATCGCCACCTGGCTGACCGCGGTGCCCTCCACCTCCTTGACCGGCACGACGTTGTCGGGGGAGTGGGGACGGGCGATCAGCGGCTCGAGCTCGTCGAGGTTGATCACCTCCAGCTCGTCGTACTCGGCGTCGGGGTCGGCGGCCAGCGGGCGGTAGTCCTTGGCCCGGCCCTGGGCCCGCAGGAACCAGTCGGTCTGCTCGTCGCTGGGGAAGATCGAGGTGGTGGCGCCCAGCTCGGCGCCCATGTTGCAGACGGTGCCGCGCTCGGGGACGGTGAGGGCGGCCACGCCGGGGCCGTGGTACTCGACCACCCGGCCCAGGCCGCCGCGGACCGTGAGCCGGCGGAGCACCTCCAGGATGATGTCCTTGCCCGTCACCCACGGCTGCAGCTTGCCCTCCAGGCGAACGCCCAGGATCTTGGGCATCGCGGTGTAGAACGGCTGCCCGCTCATGGCGACGGCGATGTCGAGGCCACCCGCGCCGATGGCCATCGAGCCGACCCCGCCAGAGGTGGGGGTGTGGGAGTCCGAACCGAGCAGCGTCTTGCCAGGGATGGCAAAGCGCTCGAGGTGGACCTGGTGACAGATGCCGTTGCCGGGGCGCGAGAAGAAGACGCCATATCGGCCGGCGAAGCTCTGCAGGAAGCGATGGTCGTCGGCGTTCTCGAAGCTCGTCTGGAGCATGTTGTGGTCGACGTAGCTGACGGACAGCTCGGTCCGGACGCGGGGGATGTCCAGCGCCTCGAACTGCAGGTAGGCCATCGTCCCGGTGGCGTCCTGGGTGAGCGTCTGGTCGATCTTGAGCGCCACCTCGGCGCCCGGCTTCATCTCGCCGGCCACCAGGTGGTCGGAGATGATCTTCTGGGCCAGGTTCATGGGCATCGGGTTGGTGTTTCCTCGTGGTTTGGGGCTTCAAGTCTACCGGCCTCCCCGGTTGCCACCGGTTGCCGGCGTCAGGGTGCGGGCTGGTCCAGCGCCCCGCCGGCCACGCGGCGCGACTCGTCGTCCACCCAGGCGTCCAGCAGCGGGTCCCGCATCGCCGCCTCGCGGAGCCGCACCAGGGTGTCGCCCCGAAGGTCCTGCTTGGCCCGCGCGTAGGCCGCTGCGGGCATCTGCGCGAGCTGGGCGGCGATCTCCATCGCCCGCCCCAGCACGGCGGGTGCCTCGACGACCTCGTCGTAGATGCCATGGTGCAGGCACCACGTGGGGTCCACCAGGCCTGCGCCCAGCGCCAGCACTCGGGCCACCTGGGGACTGAGCTCGGCGCGGACCACACCGATCGCCACGGCCGGGAAGGGCACCCCGACGCGGAGCTCCGTCACGCCATGGCTGCCGGTGGTGGCGGCGACCCGGCGGTCGGCGCAGAGGGCAAAGATGAAGCCACCGGCGATGGCGTGGCCGGCGACGGCGGCCACCACCGGGAACGGCAGGCCGTATGCCGCCAGGAACAGGCCGTTGACGCCCTCCACCATCTCCCGCTGCCCGGCCGCGTCGAGGGTCGGGACCACCTTGAGGTCCAGCCCCGCGGAGAAGGCCCCCTCGCGCCCCGCCAGGACCAGCGCCCGCGGCGGGTCAGCGGCGACCACGTCGAGCGCGGCGATCAGCTCGCGCAGCGTCGCGAGGTCCATCGCGTTGACCGGCGGCCGGTCGAGGCGAAGCACCGCGACGTCGCCGTGCCGCTCGATCGTGGTCACGCCCCGCGAGCCGGTCATCGACGCGCGGGCACGAACAACGCGGCTGTCACCAGGTCCGCCACCCAGGCGCCCCACGCCTCGGGCTTCCAACCCCTGCCACCCACGAACTCCTGGTAGACCATGGGACTGAGCAGGACGAAGATCACGTCCGCGGCCTGGGCCATGTCGACCCCCTTGCGAAAGCGCCCCTTGGTCGCGACCAGCTGCATCACCTCCAGGAAGCCCTCGTAGCGCAGGCGCTCCGAGTTGGCCCAGATGTCGGCGACCTCCGGTTCCGACTGGAACATCCCGGCGAGCGGTGCGACCCGCGCATAGATCGGCAGCGTGTTGTCGACCCAAACCCGGATCGCGGGGCCGGGCCTGGCGGCGTTGACGACCTCCTGGAACCAGGGCCGCCGGTGAGGGGGTTCGGGCTGGTCGTCGCCGAGGACGGCAAGCTGGAGGGCCTCATGGACCAGGTTCTGCTTGTTCTGGAACAGCAGGTAGAGGTTCTGGACGGACACGCCGGCGTCGGCGGCCACCTCGCCCAGCGGGACGCCATACCCCCGCTCGGCGAACATCCGGTAGGCGCTGGCGACCACCCTTGCACGGCTCCGCCGCGAGCGCTCACGGCGGCGGTCGACGGCCGCGCCGGCGGCGTGGGTGACGGGTCCAGTGCTGGGTTCCACTGGGGGCAAGCTTGACATGGCCTTCGCAAAGAATCTAGAGTAGTGCTCTACTAATATTCTTTAGGAGGAATTCTCATGTCAGGTATCAGCATCCCCGCAGCTCCTGCCCGACGGCGCACGCGCCCGGCCTGGGCCCCCATGCTCCTGATCGGGGCCGCCGTCGTCCCGCTCCTTCTCACCGCCACCGCGGCCACCATCGACCCCGGGCTCGCCCGGCCCGGGGGCTCCCACTTCCTGGCCAGCGGCGTCGTGATGTGCCTGGTCGACCTCGCTGTCGCCATAGGCTTCACCGCCCTCGCGCTGCAGGCGCCGGCGCGTCCGACGGTCCTGCGCTGGCTGGGGGGCGCCCTCCTGGTGGCGGGCTCCTTCGGGACGGTGCCAGCCGAGGCGCTGCTGCGCGTCGATTTCGACCTCGGCAACGCGGTCTTCGGCGTGGTCGGCCCGGCCCAGGCGCTCGGGCTGGTGCTGTTTGGCATCGCCGTCGTGGTCGCCCGGCAATGGACGTCGTGGCGCCGTTTCGCGCCGCTGGCGTTGGGGCTGTACGTGCCCTTCGTGATGATGCCCCTGCTGATCGCTTCGCAGGGGCTGAGCCTGGGCGCCCTCGCCGGCTACCACGCCTTCGTGCTCGCGATCGGGATCGCCTACCTGCGGGAGTCGACCGGGGCCTGAGCCCTCGGAGCGGGACGGCCGCCGGCGACGGCGCCGTCCCGACCGCGCTCAGTGAGTTGGCCTAGAGGTTGCCCCGGCGATCCTGCTCGCGCTCGATCGCCTCAAAGAGAGCCTTGAAGTTGCCCTCCCCGAAGCCCCGGCTGCCGCGGCGCTGGATCACCTCGAAGAACAGGGTGGGCCTGTCCTCGACGGGCTGGGTGAAGATCTGCAGCAGGTAGCCCTCTTCGTCGCGGTCGACCATGATGTTGAGCCGCTCGATCTCCCCCACGTCCTCGCGGATCGGGCCCACCCGGTCCCAGAGGTCGTCGTAGTACTCCTTCGGCACCGTGAGGAACTGCAAGCCCCGCTGCTTCAGGGCGTCGACGGTGGCGACGATGTCGCCCGTGATCATCGCGATGTGCTGCACGCCAGGGCCGATGTTGAAGTCGAGGTACTCCTCGATCTGCGACTTGCGCTTGCCCTGGGCGGGCTCGTTGATCGGGAACTTGATCTTGCCGGAGCCGTCCTGCATCACCTTCGACATCAGGGCGGAGTACTCGGTGGTGATCGCCTCGTCGGTGAAGTGCTGCATCAGCTCGAAGCCCATCACCTTCTGGAACCATGCGACCCACTCGTTCATCTTCCCCAGCTCGACGTTGCCGACGATGTGGTCGATGGCCGCCAGCCCCACACCCGCGACCTTGCCCGGCGTCCCGGCGGCCTCGAAACCGGGCCAGTAGGCTCCGGTGTAGTCCTTGCGCTCGACAAAGCCGAGGAGGACGTCGCCGTACATCTGCACCGTGGCGCTGCCCGCGCGGCCGCCGGCGTCCTCCCCGAAGCGCGGCTCCTCGACCGGCGTGGCGCCGCGCTCGACGGCGCCGTTGTAGGCCGCCACCACGTCGGGCACCCGCAGCGACACGCGCCGGACGCCGTCGCCGTGCTTGTGGGCGAACTGCGTCATCGGGTCCTCGGGGCTCATCCCGCTGGTCAGCAGGAAGGTGATGTTCCCCTGCCGCAGCACGTAGCTGGCCAGGCCGCGCATCCCCGTCTCGGGGCCGGCGTAGGCGACCAGCTCGAAGCCCATCGTCGACTGGTAGAAGTGCGCCGCCTGCTTGGCGTTGCCCACCCAGAAGGCGACGTGGTCGATCGCCTCGATGGGCATGTGGTCCTCGGGGGCGACGTAGCGGGGGGCGTCCTGGGTCTCGACTGCACGGGCGGTCATAGCACTCTCATGGTATCGCCTCGGGCGGCGCCGGTCAGGCCCTCACAAGAGGAGAGGGCGGTGCCGGTGGCTCCGCCCTCTCCATGGAACTGGTTGGTTGTGCTGGCGCTATTGCGCGCCTATCCGCGCTTCCTCAGAAGGATCGCGAGGCCCACCGCCGCGAGCAGCAGCGCCACGCCGGCGATGGCCACCTGTCGGCCACGGCCGCCGTCGGCCTCGATGTCCTCGATCCTGGCGGCTTCCACGACCTCGACCTTCAGTGGAGCCCCGCTGACCGGGGCCTCAGCTTTTGGGTCGGGGGCCACCTCAGCGACCGGCTCGGTCGCCGGCTCCTCCTCCACCACAGGGGCGGGGGGGACGGCGGCACCACCGGTGGGCGCCGGGCCACGAGGCGTCTGGACCGCCATCGACAGCATGCCGCGCCGCCGGGTCTCGGCGAGCACCGCGATACCGGTCAGGACCATTAGCAGGGCCACCAGCGCGGTGGCCAGGTCGGAGCTCCGTCCCGCGACGGGAAGCTCAGCGGAAACACCCTTCACCGACGCGGTGGGCGACACGCCGTCGGTCACCGGGGTGCTCGGCGAGGACGTTGCCTCAACGCTGCCGGTCGGGCTGGGGCTGGGGGACTCCTGGACGCAGCCCTCCCCACCGGTGGCGCTGTCGATCAGGCGGGGACCGTAGTACTCAGGACGGCCCAGCTCCTGGATCACGGCGCCGACCGCGAAGTCGGTCTGGTGGAAGCAGGTGGCGACGTCCACCTCGAGGCTGTGCTCGCCGGCGTTGAAGAAGCCGGTGTCGGAGTCGGACAGGGTCTGGGACGTCTTGTTGTTGGCGAAGTCGGAGTCGGGGGCCTGGTAGGAGGCGAGCGAGACCTCGACCTCAGAGCAGTTTTCCGCCACGGTGAAGGTGACCTTCACGTGGTCGCCCGGCTGCAGCGGGTTCAGTCCCGGCTGCGTGGTGGTGCCGTTGACCAGTACGGAGTAGCCGGTGACCGCCGCGGTGCCCTCGGGGCAGGTCCCCTCCCCGGTGGTTGCCGCCATCGCGGGCGCGACGCCCAGGAGCAGCGCCCCCATGGCGAGCGACACGATCGTCGCAACGAAACGAGCTATACGCAGAGCGGGCTGCAGACCGCTCCCTGCTGAGTTCTTCCTCACGACTTTCTCCCGGTGTCGCCGGGCCGCGACTAAGGTCGCGCCTGGCCCCTAACCAATCCGACTGGCACAAATATGTCATATTTGGCGGTCAATTGGGCGACGGCGGCCCGTTCTTGGGTTCGCGCGCCGTCGTTTTCCGCCGCCCAGCCGGGGCCGCGGCCCCGGCTCAGGCCTGGCGCGCGACCGCGGGGTCCAGCGCCTTGAGACGCGCCAGGTTGGGGTGGGCTGCCCGGCGCGGGACCGCCGGGTCATACACGGCGGCCCGGGTCACAGCCTCGCCCCCACGGTCCGCCACGCGCACCGGCGTGCCGTAGTCGGTCGCCCGCTCCCGGGGTACCCGGCCCGCCGCGGTGATCGCGGCGACGATCTCCTCCGGCTCGAGGTTGCTGCCGTGGTCGGCGCCACTGCTGCGGGAGATCGTCTCCTCCATGAGGGTGCCGCCAAAGTCGTTGGCCCCCCATCGCAGCGACTCGGCGACGCCGTCGACGCCCATCTTGACCCAGCTCGTCTGGATGTTGGGGAGGTCCTTGCCGAAGTAGAGCCGCGCCAGTGCGGTGAGCTTGAGGGACTCCTCGAGCTCGACGCGGGGGATGCCGTAACGGCGCGACAGGGGGTTGTGCTCGTTCTGGAACGGCAGCAGCACGAACTCCGTGATGCCGCCGGTCTCCCGCTGCAGGTCACGGATCACCTGCATGTGGCGGATGCGGTGCTCCCAGGTCTCGACGTGGCCGTACATCAGGGTGCTGGTGGTCTTGAAGCCGACCTGGTGGGCGGTGCGGACGACGTCGATCCAGGCGTCGGTGTCGAGCTTGTTGGGGCAGATCACCTGGCGGACCTCCTCCACCAGGACCTCGGCGGCGGTCCCCGGGAGGGTGCCGAGGCCGGCGGCCTTCAGGTCCTCCAGCACCGATCGCACGGGGCGGTGCTCGAGGCTAGCCAGCCAGCGGATCTCCTCGGGCGACAGGGCGTGGAGGTGTAGCTCCGGCCAGCGCTGCTTGACGTCCTCGAAGAGCTCGAGGAAGAAGCGCAGGTCGAGGTCGGGCATGAGCCCGGACTGCATGCAGATCTCGGTGGCGCCGCGGCGAACCGCGTCCTCGATCTTTGCGAAGATCGCGGCCCGGTCGTGCCAGTAGGCGGATCCGTCCGACGGGTTGCGCCGGAATCCGCAGAACAGGCAGGAGCCGACGCAGGTGTTGGTCACGTTCACGTTGCGGTTGACCACGTACGTGACGACGTCACCGACCAGCTCGCGCCGCAGGCTGTCGGCCGCGGCCCGGAGGTCGGCTGTCGTCTCGGCGTACAGGGGCAGCCGCTCCATCGGGCGGTAGCCCCGGGCCGAGATCGTGCGCTCCAGTTCCGAGATCGCCGGCCAGGGGTGCCCGGGAGAGACGGAATCCCCGTTGAGCGAGATCCCGCCCAGGTCGCGGGCGCCCTCGTCGAGCAGGTCAGCCCAGTCCGCGGTGGCGGTGGTGGCACCGGCCAGCAGGTTGGGCGGCACCTGGACCCTGACCCCAGCGGGCAGCACCGCGCGGGCGACGCGCACCGCCTCTCGCATCGTGGCGGCGTCGGGGGCGGGGTGATCGGCCATCGGCGTCCCCGGCTTGGGCTGGAAGTCCTGGACGATCACCTCCTCGATGTGGCCGTGGCGCCGATGCAGCTCCGCGATCGCCTCGAGGGCGGCGCGCCGGTCGTTTGCCGACTCGCCGAGGCCGACGAGGATCCCGGTCGTGAAGGGGATGCGCAGCAGGCCCGCGTCCTCGATGTGGCGGAGCCTGCGTGCCGCCGTCTTGCGGTACGCGCCTCTGTGGGCCTTGAGGTCGTCGCGGGTGGTCTCCAGCATCAGGCCCATCGAGACGTTCCACGGCTTCAGGCGCTCGAGGCTGGCGCGGCTGAGCACACCCAGGTTGCAGTGGGGCAGCAGACCCCGGGCCATGGCCATGCGACAAACGTCGATGGCGAGGTCGACGAATGCCTCCTCCCCACCCCGGCCCGGGTAGCGGCGCCCGAGCTCCAAGGCGATGTCCTCGATCTCCCAGGGGTGCTCACCGCTCATGACCAGAACCTCGCGGCAGCGACCCGCCGCGGCCGGGTCGAGCAGGCGGCCGACGTCGTCGGGGGTGATCAGCCCGCCCTCGTCAGAGCGGTACTCGCAGTAGCCGCAGCGCGCCAGGCACCGGTAGGTGAGGTCGACGGTCAGGCTGCGGCTGTAGGTCACCAGCCGGTCCGTGTCCCAGTCCGGCAGGGGCGCGGCCGTCTCCTGGAGGCCGTCGAGGACCGGCAGGGATTCCATGGGTGGGGAGATTCTAGGCCCGGCCCTGCGGCCGGCCGCGAACCGGCCGGCTAGGCCGAGCGGGGCTGCGCCGGGCGCTCTGCGGGGCGATCCGCCCCCGCCCGCTCGGGTGGCGCGTCAAGCATCCGCTGCAGCTGCTCGATGCCGAAGTGCTCCTGCTGGGTCTGGATCACCCGGAGCAGCCGGTCGCGGACGTCGGAGGCCTCGTCGAGCTGGCGGCGCAGGAACTCGACCTGCTGGGCCAGCTCCGCGAGCCGGCTCCGCTCCACCTCGAGGAGCTCGCGGACGGCGCGCAGCTCCTGCTCGTCGCCGCCCGGCTGGCGCCGGTCGAAGAGCCGGTCGCTGGCCCGCGGGCGCGCCGGCGCGGCGTCGCCCGCGGGGCTGCTATGCAGCGGGTCGGCCGCGGCGCGCGGCCGCGCCACGGCGGCGTCGGGGATCTCAACGACATATGCGCCGTGCTCCGAACGGGTCGCGCGCAGAAGGCCCGCCTTGATCCTCCGCCTCACCGTGTCCACACTCACCCCCAACGCCGCGGCCGCCTGGGGAATGGTCACCTCAGTCACCGTGAAACCCTACCTCTGCGGAAAAATTGGCTGCTGTGCACTGCTGTGCATCGGACCCGGGTGTGCGCAGCAGGGGGTCGTCAGCGGCGGGCGTTCTCCCTGACCCTGGCGGCCCACCACGCCGCGGCCACGGCGGCCGCTCCGACCGCGACGCCGGCGGCTCCGAGGCCCGCGAACGACGTGTTCGGCAGGCCGCCGCCGCCCGCGACCGGGGTGGGGCTGGCCGCCGGCACGCCACAGGCGGCCTGGTCGACCCGCCCGCTCGGACGCAGCGGCAGGCGCACCTCCTGCACGGGGTCGGGGTTGGGCTCGGGCACCGGTGGGATTCCCAGCGGCGCACCCGGCACCTCAGTCCCCGGCGCCAGCTGGCACTCCTGCTTGAGGAAGTCGGCGCTGGCGCTGGTGGCCGGCAGGACGGCGGGGTCGCGAGCCCCGCCGGCGAAGTTGAAGGCGCTGGTCAGGTCCCCCACCGTCTCCCGCCGCCAGTCGGTGAGGTAGGGGCAGCGCACGCCGAAGCGCTCTTCCAAGAACCGCACGGTCGAGGAGTGGTCGAACAGGTCGGAGCTGACCAGGGGACGCCAGCCCGGGTCGTCGCGGGGGAGGCTGGTCGGGTTGCGCGTGAACGGCGACACGATGAGCATCGGCACCCGGAAGCCGAGGCCAAGGGGACCGTCGATGCCGCCCGCCGCCGTGGGCAGCGGGGCGCTGAGATACTCGCCCTCGGTGCCAGCGGGCGCCGTCGGCGGGGCGACGTGGTCGAAGAAGCCCCCGTTCTCGTCCCAGAAGATGAACATCGCGGTCTTCCGCCACAGGTCGGGGTTGGCCGCGACGGCGCTCACCGCGGTGTGGACCGCGTCCTGCCCCAGGCCCGGCGGGGTCGGCGGGTGCTCCGAATCGACAAACGACGTGATGATCCACGACACCTGCGGCAGGTTGCCGCTGGCGCAGTCCTGCATGAACTGCACCGGGTAGTTCGGCAGGAGGCCGTTCTGGATCAGGTTGGTGTCGGTCTGGTAGTTCTTGAAGAAGTAGAGGTAGTTGTCGTTGAGGGCGGGGACCGCGGCCTCGCCGGCGGGGCTGTACACCTTCCAGCTGATACCGGCGTCGCGCAGCAGTTCCGGGATGGTCTGCCAGGTGAACTTGTAGTAGAGGTCGAGGTAGTCCTGCTGGTTGCCGCCCTCCGGGGTGTTGATCCCAGGGCCGCCATCCGCGCCGGTGGGGTCGAGCATCCCCGAGATGGTGTACAGGCGGTTGGCGACCGTCCCGCTGATGACCGCCTGGTGGTAGCGGTCGCAGATCGTGAAGTTGTCGGCCAGCGCGTAATAGAAAGGTAGGTCGTCGCCGTTGTAGTAGCCCATGGTCAACGGCCCCGGCGTGCCGTCCTCGGTGATGTGCTCCTCCACCCATTTGTCCATCGCGCCGCCATTCCAGACGTTGTGCTGGATGACCCACTGGTGGCCGACGTCGTGGATGCAGGCGGCGCCGGCGTTGCTGTCGAGGCGGAAGGGCTTGAGCGGGTTGGGGATCCCCGCCGGCGACTGGCTGAACGCCTGGTTCCACACCGGCGAGCCGGCGCTGTAGCTGCCGAAGCCCTCAACCCCCGGGTAGGCCCCGAAGTAGTGGTCGAACGAGCGGTTCTCCTGGATCAGGAAGACGACGTGCTCGATGTCGTCCAGCGAGCCGCAGTCACTGGACTGGGCGAGGGCGCGCACCAGGGCCGGCGGAAGCCCGGTCGCGGCCAGCCCGGCTGTGGCGGCGCCGCCCGCCTTGAGGACCTCGCGCCGGGTCGGGGCGAGCGTCAGCCGACCGCCTCCTTGAGCGCCGCGAGCACCCGAGCCCAGGCGTCGTCGGACTGCTCGGCGTTGGCGGGCGTCATGAAGAAGCAGTGCTCGGCGCCGTCGTAGACCTTGAGCTCGGCGCGGGCGCCGGCCTTGTTGAGGCGCTCCTCCATCTCCCGGACCTGGTCCAGGGGGATGCTCTCGTCGGCTCCTATGGCGGCGCCGACGACGGGGACCTTGATGTCCGCCGCCGCGCGCAGCGGCGAGTCGGGCTTGGGGCCGTCGGGACCGGACCACGCTGTCAGGTGGCCGTAGAACGGCACCAGCAGCTTCGCCTCCGGGTGTCGCGCTGTCAGCAGGTACGCCATGCGCCCGCCCCAGCAGAAGCCGGTGATCACCAGGTCGCCCAGCAGCGCCTCCCCGCGGAGGTAGTCGAGCACCACGTCGAAGTCCTCGTACACCTCGGCGTCGCTGACGTCACCGATGCGCTGGCCGGCAGCCTCGTGGGTCTGCTCGGTCAGGTGGCCGTGGCGATGGAAGAAGTTGGGCACCACCGCGAGGTAGCCCTGGCCGGCGTAGCGGTCGGCCAGCTCGTGGTAGTAGACCTCGCAGTCGAAGTAGTCGTGGACGATGAGCACCGTCGCGTACGGCGGCTCGCCATCAGGACGCGAAACATGGACGTTGAAGTCGGTCCCGTCCTTGCACTGGACGGTTACGTCCGTGCCCTTGCGGCTGGGCCCCTCGGGCCAGCGTCCCTCAACCGGGTTGCACATCACTCTCACCTCCACCTGGCGACACGATCGGTTCAGGGTAGTCGATTCCCACCCGGCATCGCGCCTCCAACTGGGCGCTGGGCGGCATCGCCCAGGGGCGGTGCACGTGGGCGGCTGGGACCGCCGCCAGCTCGGGCACCCAGCGACGGACGTAGGCGCCCTCCGGGTCGTGCCGCTCGCCATAGCCAACCACGCCGAGCCCGTCATCGCGGCCGGCCGCGGACGGGCCGACGCCCGCGGCGCGCTGCCAGCCCAGGTCGTTGGAGGCCAGGTCGAGGTCGACCAGGTTCTCGATGAAGTGGCGCTCGCCAAGGCGCCAGTCGCAGCCCAGCACGCGCGCAAGGAAGGTCGCCGCAACCTCCCGTACGCCGGCCGGCACCCAGCCCTCGGCCAGCAGCTGGCGCATCCCGGCGTCCACGACCGGGTACCCGGTGCGCCCGGTACGCCAGGCGCCCAGGCGGGCCTCGGCGTCGGGTGCCGGCGCCGGCTGTGCGGGCCTGTCGGGGTGGAGCGGCTCGCGCAGCAGCATGGGGTTGCCATGGAGGAGGTGGGCGGCGTAGTCCCTCCAGGCGAGGTTGCCCACCACCCGCTCCGCGCCGGGGCGGGAGCGCGGGTCGGCGGCGCCGCGCTTGATGGCGGCGCGGGCCACCTCGCGAACCGAGATCGTCCCCAGCTTCAGCGCCGCCGAGAGCCTGGTGGTGCGGTCCTCGTCGCCGGGCCGGTCGCGGTCCCCGGGGTAGCCTGCCAGGCTGTCGGCGGTGAAGCGCCGCAGCCGCTCTCGGGCGGAGGCCGGCGTGGCCCCGGGCCAGGCGGACGGCTCCAGCGCGTCGACCCCCAGCGCCTCGGCCCAGTCCGCGCCGCCATCGCCCAGCTCCGCGGCGGGCAGGTACCTTCCCTCCCCCGGCGGCTCCACCGGGCCGGGGTCCAGGTCGAAGGCCGCAAACCAGCGCTCGGCAAACGCCTCGTGGGCCAGCGGCGGCATGCCGTCCTCGCCGATGGTGGCGTAGGGGGGCACCAGGAGCAGGTCGTCGAAGACCTGGGTGACGATGCCCGTGAGCTGCAGGCCCCGGGTGGCGCGCGTGTCGCGCTGGCGCGCGTAGGGGGTGTGGTCGCGGTTGAAGTACACGGCCCAGGCGCCGGTCTGCTCGGCCAGGTGGTTGACCTCGCGGGCGGCGTCACCCCGGCGCACGAGCAGCCCCGACCCCTGCTCGCGGAGCTCGCGGTCCAGGTCGCGCAGCGCGGTGACCAGGAAGCGAAGACGGTGGGCGCCCACCCGCCGGTGCCCGAGGATGTGGTCGTCGAAGACGAAGAGCGGCACCACCGGGTCGCCCGACAGCAGCGCGTGGTTGAGGGCGGTGTTGTCCTCCAGGCGGAGGTCGCGGCGGAACCAGTGGATGACGGGCGCCATGCCCAGAGCGTAGGGGCCGCGGGCCGGGCTAGTGGCGGAAGTGGCGATGCCCCGTGTAGACCATGGCGAGCCCGCGGGCGTCGGCGGCGGCCAGGACCTCGCCGTCCTTGATGCTCCCACCCGGCTGGATGATCGCCGTCACGCCGGCATCGGCGGCGGCCTCAATGCCATCGGGCATCGGGAAGAACGCGTCCGAGGCGAGGACGCTTCCGCGGGCGCGGTCGCCGGCGCGCTGGGCCGCCAGCTGGACGGACTCGACCCGGCTCATCTGGCCCGCGCCGACGCCGACGGCGGCGAGGTCCCGCACCAGCACGATGGCGTTGGACTTCACGTGCTTGACGACACGCCAGGCCAGCAGCAGCGCCGCCCACTCCTCGTCGCTGGGCTGGCGCGCCCCGACGCTGCGCATGTCCTCCCGGGCGACGAGCAGCACGTCCGGGTCCTGGGCCAGGAACCCCCCCGTGACCGGCTTGACCTGGACCCCGGGGGTCACCGGCGCAACCTCCAGCAGGCGCAGCTTCTTCTTCGCGGCCAGGGCCTCCCGGGCGCCCTGGCTGAAGGCCGGCGCCGCGACCACCTCGACGAATATCTCGGCGATCGCCGCGGCGGTGTCGGCGTCGCACTCGTCGTTGAGCGCGACGATGCCGCCGAAGGCCGACGTCGGGTCGCACTCGTAGGCGCGCCGGTACGCGTCCACGAGGCTGGCGCCGGTGGCAGCGCCGCAGGGGTTGGTGTGCTTGATGATCGCCGCCGACGGCGTGGGCATGTCCTGCACCAGGGCGACGGCGGCGTCCACGTCGACGATGTTGTTGTAGGACAACTCGATCCCCTGGAGCTGCCGGGCGGCGGCCACGCCGCCTCCTCCGACGCCGGTGCGGTAGAGCGCCGCCGACTGGTGGGGGTTCTCGCCGTAGCGCAGGTCCTGCGTCCGGGTGCCCGCCAGCGACAGCTGCCGGGGCCAGCCCGGGGACTCAGCTGGCGACGCGCCCTGGGTCTCGCCTGCCGACGCACCCCGGGTCTCGCCCGTACCCAGGCGCTCGGCCTCAAGGTACGCCGCGATGGCGCTGTCGTAGGCGGCCGTGTGGGCGAACGCGACCGCCGCCAGGGCGCGGCGGCGAGCTTCGGGAACCGCGCCCGCGCGCAGGTCGGCCAGCACCGCGACGTAGTCGCCGGGGTCCACCACCACCAGCACGGAAGCGTGGTTCTTGGCGGCGGCGCGGATCATGGTGGGGCCGCCGATGTCGATGTTCTCGATCGCCTCGGCGAGGGTCACGCCCGGTCTCGCCACCGTCGCCTCGAAGGGGTAGAGGTTGACCGCCACCAGGTCGATGGGACTGAGGCCCTGCTCCTCCAGCTGCGCCATGTGCGCGGCGACGTCGCGGTTGGCGAGGATGCCGGCGTGGACGCCGGGATGGAGCGTCTTCACCCGCCCGTCCATGATCTCGGGGAAGCCTGTCAGCTCGCTCACGCCGGCCACCTGCAGGCCGGCCTGCTCCAGCTCGCGGCGGGTGCCGCCGGTCGAGTACAGCTCGTAGCCGAGGTCGGCAAGGCCGCGGGCGAAGTCGACCAGGCCGGCCTTGTCGTAGACCGACAGGATCGCCTTCACTCTCCGTCCTCAGGTTTGCCCGCGCGCTCCCGGGGCACCGGCGCCATCCCCGCCGGCTGCGGCAGGCGCCCTTCGATCCAGGCCTGGATCGCCTCGGGGAAGAGGCGGTGCTCGGTGGCGTGGACGCGCTCCGCCAGCGATTCGACGGTGTCGCCCGGGACGATGGGCACGGCGGCCTGGGCGACGATCGTCCCGGCGTCGACCGTGTCGGGCTCGACGTAGTGGATCGTGACCCCGGTCTCGGCGCCGCCGCCCGCGAGGGCGTCCGCGATGGCTGTCATCGTTCCGCCGTACGCCGGGAGCAGCGAGGGGTGGACGTTGAGGATGCGGCCGTCGAAGCGGCGCACGAAGTCGTCGCTGAGGATCCGGTCGTACCCCGCGCAGAGCACCAGGTCGACGCCCGCGCGCTGCAGGGCGGCGGCCATGGCCCGGTCGCGGGCGGCGGCATCGCCGTGCTCCGCCAGCCCGAACACGCGAATAAGGGAGACGCCATGTTGGCGGGCGATCTCCAGCGCGGGGCACTCGCGGTTGGCGAGTACGGCCACCACCTCCCCGTCGACGCCGCCCCCGCCGCAGGCAGCCAGGATCGCGCCCAGGTTGCTGCCCCGCCCGGACACCAGGACCCCGAGGCGGGTCAAGCCAGGCGCACCCGCTCCGGGCCGGTGTGCTGCACCACCCGTCCCACCTGCACCGCCCCGGTGCCATCGAGGGCCCGCAGCAGCTCGCCGACCTCGGCCGCGCGAACGACGAGGACCATGCCCATGCCCATGTTGAAGGTGCGCCACATCTCGTCGCTGCGCACCCCCCGGGACTCGACCAGGCGGAAGATCGCGGGCACCTCCCAGGCGGACGTGTCGATCTCCGCGCCCAGCGCGTCCGGCAGGACCCGGGGCACGTTCTCGCCCAGGCCACCGCCTGTGATGTGGGCAGCGCCAAGCAGGTCCACCGCGCCATGCGCCAGCCGCAGCGCCGCCAGGTAGGAGCGGTGCGGCGCCAGCAGCTCATCAGCCAGGGAGCGGCCGCCCAGCTCGGCCACCGGGGTGTCCAGCTTCTCGTCGCGGAAGACGTGGCGCACCAGCGAGAAACCGTTGGTGTGCAGGCCGTTGCTGGGCAGGCCGACCAGTACGTCGCCCGCCGACACCCGCGCGGGGTCGGGGATGCGCGCCTTCTCGACGGCGCCCACGATGAAGCCGGCGATGTCGTAGTCGCCCAGCGCGTACACCCCGGGCATTTCGGCCGTCTCGCCGCCGATCAGCGCGCAGCCCGCCTCGCGGCAGGCCTCGGCGGCGCCGTCGATGATCTCGGCCAGCAGGTCCGGCTGGAGCTTGCCGGTGGCGAAGTAGTCGAGGAAGAACAGCGGCTCGGCGCCGCCGACGGCGATGTCGTTAACGCAGTGGTTGACCAGGTCGATGCCGATACCCCGGTGGCGGCCGGCGGCGATGGCCACCTTCACCTTGGTGCCGACGCTGTCGGTGCTGGACACCAGCACCGGCTGGTGGTAGCCCGCGGGGAGCTCGAAGCTGCCGCTGAAGGGCCCGAGCCCGGTGAGCACGCCCGGGGTGTGCGTGGAGCCGACGGCCTCCTTGATGAGCTTCACGGCCCGGTTCCCGGCATCGATGTCCACACCGGCATCGATGTAGCGCAGGTCACCCATCAGCCTTCCTCGCGATCCCCAGACGACACGGGCTGAGATTCTACCGGCCGGCCCGGCACGGCCCCGGGAAGGACGACTAAGCTGTGCAGTCATGCCTGCCGAACTTGAGCTTGTCGAGATCGCCCCCCTCCCGCCGGAGCGGTACCAGTCCGTCCTCAACCCCGAGCGCGCGGAGGACTTCCGCGAGGGGGTCAAGGTTGCCAAGGAGATCTTTGCCGACCGCGCGATCTGGAACGTGAACTCGACATCGGCGGGCGGCGGGGTGGCCGAGATGCTGCGCTCACTGCTGGCCTATTCGCGTGGTGCGGAGGTCGACGCCCGCTGGGCGGTGATCCAGGGCAACGGCCCGTTCTTCGAGGTGACCAAGCGGATCCACAACCATCTCCACTCCTTCGCGGGCGACGGCGGCGGCCTGGGCGACGTCGAGCGCACGGTCTACGAAGACGCGCTGAAGCCCAACATCGAGCAGTTCACCAAGCTGGTGCGGCCCCGCGACGTCATCCTCCTCCACGACCCCCAGACCGCCGGCATGATCCCCGCGCTCAAGGCCATGGGCCTGCCGGTTGTCTGGCGCTGTCACGTCGGCATCGACACGCCGGACGACCTCGCCCGCAACGCCTGGGAGTTCCTGCTCCCGTACGTGCTGCAGGCCGACGCGTACGTGTTCTCCCGCAAGACCTTCGTGTGGGACGGCCTCGACGAGGCCAGGACCTGGCTGATCGCGCCGTCGATCGACGCCTTCTCGCCCAAGAACCGCGACATGGACGCCGACTCGGTCACGGCGATCCTGGCGGCGGCGGGACTGATCGGGGGCGACGGGTACGGCGAGGCGTCGTTCCTGCGCCAGGACGGGAGCAGGGCGACGATCCAGCACCGGGCGGAGATGTACGAGGAGGCGCCGCTGGAGCCGACCGCCCGCACCGTCCTCCAGGTGTCCCGCTGGGACGCGCTCAAGGACCCCATCGGCGTGATCAAGGGCTTCGTCGAGCACATCGCCCCGGTCACCGACGCCCACCTGGTCTACGCGGGGCCGTCGGTGGCCGCGGTCGCAGATGACCCGGAGGGGGTGGCGGTGCTCAACACAGCCGTGTCGTACCGTGCCGACCTTCCGGCCGAGCTTGCGGCGCGCATCCACCTGGCGTGCCTGCCGATGGAGGACGGCGACGAGAACGCGGCAATGGTCAACGCGCTACAGCGCAACGCGTACGTCGTCGTCCAGAAGAGCCTCGCCGAGGGCTTCGGCCTGACCGTGGCCGAGGGCATGTGGAAGGGGCGTCCCGTGGTGGCCAGCCGGATCGGCGGCATCCAGGACCAGATCGAGGACGGGGTCACCGGCATCCTCCTCGACGACGCCACCGACCTGGCCGCCTACGGCGCGGCGGTCGTCGACCTGCTCAACAACCCGGAGAAGGCGGTGACCATCGGCGACGCGGCGCGCGAGCGCGTCCGTGACGAGTTCCTCGGGGCCCGCAGCCTGATGCAGTACATGCAGCTGCTGGGCCGCTTCGTCACCTAGGGAGCAGCGGCGGCCTCGGTGTCGGCGACGACGCCGTAGAGGCGCCACTTGCCCGGCATGCCCTTGAGGGTCCGGGAGCCGCGGTCGGCAAAGCGCAGGCCGGAGCCGGTGACCAGGTCCCGCACGGTGGCCGACACGAGCAGCTCGGCGGGTCCCGCCTTGGCCGCCACGCGGGCGGCGATGTGTACCGCGATGCCCTCGATCTCGCCGCCGTTGATCTCCACCTCGCCTGTATGGAGGCCGACGCGGACATCCATCCCCAGGCGACGCACCTCCTTGATGATCGCCCAGCCGCAGCGCACCGCCCGCGCCGGGCTGGCGAAGGTGGCCATGAAGCCGTCGCCGGTCGACCGTACCTCCCGGCCGTCGAACCGCCGCAGCTCCCAGCGAACGACGTTGTGGTGCGTCTCCAGCAGCTCAGCCCAGGCGTGGTCGCCGATCGACACTGCCCGCCCGGTGGAGCCGGCGATGTCGGTGAACATCACCGTCGCCAGCATCCGGTTCTCCTCGTCCACCACCCAGCCGTCGCCCTCATGGGACGGCGCGTCAGGCCCCTGGAGCTCGATGGTGCTGGAGTCCCACTCCGGGACCACCCCGTCGGGCCAGCCGGCGTCGTCCTCGAAGACCATCTCCACCCTGCCAAAGCGGATGACGTCGCCCGGCACCAGCTTCACCTCGGCCCGGACCGCGAGACGATCGCCGTTGACGTAGGTGCCGTTGGTCGACCCCAGGTCGCGGACGAAGATGGTGCCGTCGCGGTAGTCCAGCCGGGCGTGCTTGCGGGACACGCCGCGGCGGTCGTCGATCGGCGTCAGGTCGCAGTCCGGCGTCGCCCGCGTCATGGGGTCCTCGCGGCCGACGAGGTTGACCTGGCGCCAGATCGGGATCGTCAGGTCATCGTGGATGAGGGCGGGGCCGGTGGTGATCGTCGCCATCGCAGAAGCTCCGCCGCGATGGTAACGGAAGCTAGGCCCCGGGCCGGCCCGCCGTGGTCATGCTCGCCTTCGGCTCGAGGGAGAGCTTGTCCATCTCCAGCTGCACCGGGACGCTGACCGGGTACTCGCCGTCGAAGCAGGCGAGGCAGAAGTTGTCGATGGCGTGGCCGACGGCCTTCACCAGGCCGTCCATCTTCAGGTAGCTCAGGGTGTCCGCGCCGATGACGTCGCGGATCTCCTCCTCCGTCCGGCCCACGGCGATCAGCTCCTTCTTGCTGCCGATGTCGATGCCCATGAAGCAGGGGTAGTGCAGCGGCGGCGCGGCGATCCGCATGTGGACCTCCTTGGCGCCCGCCCAGCGCAGCAGCTCCACGATCTGGCGGCTGGTGTTGCCGCGCACGATCGAGTCGTCGACGATCACCACCCGCTTGCCCTCCAGCACCGGCCGGACCGGGTTGAACTTGAGGCGGATGCCGGCCTCCCGCAGCGACTGCGACGGCTGGATGAAGGTCCGGGTGATGTAGCGGCTCTTGATGAGGCCCTCCCGGAAGGGAATGCCGGACTCCTCGGCGAAACCGTGGGCCGCGGGGGTGCCGCTGTCGGGAAGGGAGATGACCACGTCGGCGTCGGTGGGCCGCTGGCGGGCCAGCTCCTGGCCCATGCGGCGGCGCGCCTCGTACAGGTTCTTGCCCATCATCTGCGAGTCGGGGCGGGCGAAGTAGATGAACTCGAACATGCAGGCCGCCTTGCGCAGCGAGATCTGGGCCATGAACGAGTGGACCCCGTCCTTGTCGATCACCACCACCTCGCCCGGCTCGATGTCGCGCACGAACTTGGCGCGGACGGTGTCGAGGGCGCAGGTCTCGCTGGCGAGGACCCAGCCGTCCTCGTACTGGCCGAGGCACAGTGGGCGGACGCCGAGCGAGTCGCGGACGCCGATCAGGGAGTCCCTGGTCAGGAACACCAGCGTGTAGGCGCCCTCCAGCCGGGGCAGGGAGCGGCGCAGCACGGTGCTGACGTCGGCGCCAGGGGTCTGGCCGATGAGGCGGAGGATGACCTCGGTGTCGGAGCTGGTCTCGAACGCGACGCCCTTGGCCTCGAGCTCGTCGCGCAGCTGGTGGTAGTTGGTCAGGTTGCCGTTGTGGCCGATGGCGATGGGGCCGACCTGGGGGTGTTCGTAGAGCATCGGCTGGGCATTGGCCAGCTTGTTCGAGCCGGTGGTGGAGTACCGCGTGTGGCCCAGGGCGATGTCGCCGCGGAGCCCGGCCAGGATGTTGGGCTGGTCGAAGACCTGGGCGACGAGGCCCATGTCCTTGACGGTGTTCAAGCTCTGCCCGTCGCTGACGGTGATCCCCGCCGACTCCTGGCCGCGGTGCTGCAGCGCGTAGAGGCCGAAGTAGGTGATGTTGGCCACGTCCTGCCCCGGGGAGTAGATCCCGAACACGCCACACTCGTCGTGGGGCTTGTCGTCGTGGGCGGCCCCGCCGTAACCCGACCAGCTGGGGGAGTTGTCGCCGTGCACCTGCGGCAAGTCTAGCGGGACGGGCCTGTTTTCCATAACCCTCCCGCCGGCGCTCTCAGGGCCAGGTCCGCGACGGTCGGCTACCGAGCACCTGCTGACCGAGGGCGCCCGTCAGCCACGCCTGGTAGCGGTCGGGGGTCCATCCCTGGCCGGCCAGCTCCATGTAGACCTCGGGGACGCAGAGGGCGCGCACCAGCACCATCGCGGTTTCCAACTCCAGCCCGGCGCGAAAGCTTCCCTTGATGCCACCCAGCAGCTCGCGCAGGCCCCCCGCGGTGTCGTCCGTCCAGCCGTGGCGGAGGCGCTCCGCCATCGGGTCGCGGGGGGCGGCCGCCTGCAGCACGCGGACGATGTCGATCCCGTGCTCCCACAGGCGCCGGTTGATCTCCGCGACCAGTGCCAGGCGCTCCGCGGCCCGGCCCGACTCAGCCGCCCGGGCCCACGCCTCGCGAACCCCCGCCTGCTCCAGCCACAGGGCGCAGACCGCGCCGAGGATGAAGCGCTTGCTCCCGTACGCGTTGTAGACCGTCCGGGGAGCCACGCCGGCGGCACGGGCGATCGCGTCCATGCTCGTCTCGACGTAGCCGCGTTCGGCAAACAGCGCGCGGGCGGCGGTGGCGATGCGCCGGCGCGTCTCCAGCGCCTGGCGCTGGCGCAGGGGGAGGTCGTCGATCGCTGGGCTTTCCATCCCACTACAGTACTACTGCATCGAGTGCAGCGCTACTGCAGGTTAGCCCAATGCCGTCTCCCAGGCCTCCCGAAGGGCGGCGAGCTCGACCCCGATGGTCCCGCCGATCACCAGGCGGTCCCCACCGACGGTGCCGATCGCCGTGGCATGCAGGTCGCTGCGGCGGCAGGTGGCGAGCACGTCGTCCACGCGGTCGGCCGGGCAGGACACCACGTAGCGCGCCTGGCTCTCGCCGAACAGGAGCGCGGCCTCGGGGGGGCCACCGCCCGGGAGGGCATCGATCGCCGCCCCCAGGTCCGAGAGGAGGCAGCACTCCGCGAGCGCGATAGCCAGGCCCCCGTCGCTGACGTCGTGGGCCGACGCCAGGGCGCCGTCCGCGGCCAGCTCCAGGATCGCGCCGTTGGTCTGCCGCTCGAGCTCCATATCCACGGCCGGGGGCCGGCCCGCGACCACGCCGAGACAGGTCTTGGCGTACTCCGAACCCCCCAGCTCGTCGCGGCTCTCGCCGATCAGGACCACGACGTCCCCGGCCGAGCGGAAGCCGGCCTCGAGGCGCCGGTCGATGTCCTCGATCAGCCCCACCATCCCCACCACCGGGCTGGGCCAGACGGAGACCCCGCTGGTGTCGTTGTACAGGCTCACGTTGCCCGAGACGACGGGCACGCCCAGCTGGCGGCAGGCCTCCGCCATGCCCTCCACGGACTCCCGCAGTTCCCAGAACACCTCGGGCTTCTCGGGGTTGCCGAAGTTGAGGCAGTCGGTGATCGCCAGCGGCCGGGCGCCGGTGGCCACCACGTTGCGCGCCGCCTCGGCCACCGCGATGGCGGCCCCGGCCCGGGGGTCGAGGTAGCAGTAGCGACCGTTGCCGTCGGTGCTGAGGGCGATGCCGCGACGGGTGCCCTTGATGCGCACCACCGCCGCGTCGCCGCCGGGGAGCACCACCGTGTTGTTCTGCACCTGGTGGTCGTAGGTGCGGAAGACCGCCGCCCGGCTGCCGAGGTTGGCCGACGCCAGGAGCCGCAGCAGCGCGTCCTGGTGGCCCGGGGCGTCCGACAGGTCGATCACCTGCTCGCGCAGCCGCAGCCGCTCGGGCGGGGCGGCACCCTCGGGGTGGCGCAGCGGCACCTCGTCCACGAGCAGCGGCAGAGGGATGTCGGCCTCGACGCGGTCGCCGTCGCGCACCACCAGCCGGCCGCTGTCGGTGACCTCGCCGATGACATCGGCGTGGAGGTCGAAGCGGCGGAACACCCGGTCGACGTCGTTCTTGCGGTCGGGCTCGACGATGATCAGCATCCGCTCCTGGGACTCCGAGAGCATCACCTCGTAGGCGCCCATCCCCTGCTCCCGGCGGCTGACCTCGGCGATGTCGAGGTCGATGCCGGCGCCGCCGCGGGACGCCGACTCCACCGCGGACGAGGTCAGCCCGGCGGCGCCAAGGTCCTGCATGCCCACCACCAGGTCCTCCTTGATCAGCTGCATGCACGCCTCCATCAGCAGCTTCTCGAGGAACGGGTTGCCCACCTGGACCGCGGGGCGGCGGGACTCGCTGTCCGCGCCCAGCTCGACGGAGGCGAAGGTGGCGCCGTGGATGCCATCCCGGCCGGTGTCGGCGCCCACCAGCATCACCAGGTTGCCCGGGCCCTCGGCCTTCGCCAGCATCAGGCGGTCGCGGCGGATCAGCCCCACCGCCATGGCGTTGACCAGCGGGTTCTCGGTGTAGCAGTCCTCGAAGTAGATCTCGCCGCCCACGGTGGGCACCCCGAAGCAGTTGCCATAATCACCGATGCCGCTGACCACACCGCCGAAGAGATGGCGGTTGCGCGGGTTGTCCAGCGGCCCGAAGCGGAGCGAATCCAGCGTGGCGATCGGGAAGGCGCCCATCGTGAAGATGTCGCGCAGGATGCCGCCGACCCCGGTGGCGGCGCCGGCGTGCGGCTCGATGGCGCTGGGGTGGTTGTGGGACTCGATCTTGAACACCACCGCCCAGCCCTCGCCGACGTCGACCGCGCCCGCATTCTCCCCCGGTCCCTGGAGCACCCCCGGTCCGCTGGTCGGGAAGTTCTTCAGCAGCGGCTTGCTGGTCTTGTAGCCGCAGTGCTCCGACCACATCGCCCCGAAGATCCCGAGCTCGACGTGGTTGGGCTCGCGGCCCAGCAGCTTGACGATCAGGTCGTACTCGTCCTGGTTGAGGGCGACCTCGCTCAGCAGCCCGGGGTCGATCGCCGCCGTCATGTGGTGCTCAGCACCCTTTCGGCGTTGCGCACGATCGATTGGAAGATGACGAGGCCGTCCTCGGAGCCCAGCAACGGGTCGGAGGCGCGCTCGGGGTGGGGCATCATGCCCAGCACGTTGCCGGCGTCGTTGACGATCCCGGCGATGTTGTTGAGCGAGCCGTTGGGGTTCGACTCGGCCGTGGCCTCGCCGGTGGCATCGACGTAGCGGAAGACCACCCGGCCGGTGTCCTCCAGCCTCGCCAGCGTCTCGGCGTCGGCGAAGTAGTTGCCCTCGCCGTGGGACACCGGTACGCGGAGGAGCTGCCCCGTCGACGCCTCCGTGGTGAACGGCGTGTCGGTGGTCTCCACCCGGAGGTTGGTTGGCTGGCAGCGGAACTGGAGGCTGGCATTGCGCATCAGGGCGCCGGGCAGCAGGTGCGACTCGCATAGGACCTGGAAGCCGTTGCAGATCCCGATCACCAACCCGCCGCGGGCGGCGAACTCGCGGACCTCCTCCATCACCGGCGACATGCTGGCCACCGCGCCGCAGCGCAGGTAGTCGCCGTAGCTGAAGCCGCCGGGCAGGATGACGCAGTCCAGCCCGCTGAGGTCGCGCTCCTTGTGCCAGATGTAGCGCGCCTCCTGGCGCAGCCGGTCGTGCACGGCGAAGTGGGAATCGCGGTCCGACCAGGTGCCGGGAAAGACGACGACGCCGAAGGATGCCAAGGTCAGGCGGGGGCGGCCTCGCGGACCGCGACGCGGTAGCTCTCGATCACCGGGTTGGCCAGCAGCTTCTGGCACATCGCCTCGAGCCGCGCCTCGGCCTCTGACCGGCTGCCCACGTCGAGGTCGATGGTCAGGTACTTACCCGACCGCACCGACGCCACCTCCGGGAAGCCGATGTTGTGGAGGCCGTCGCGGATCACCAGCCCCTCGGGGTCGTTGACCAGCGGCTTGAGGACGACGAAGACCTCGGCCGAGAACGACGCCATCAGAGCTCGCGGCCGGTGACCCGCCTGTAGGCCAGGAGGTAGCGGTCGCGGATGCCGAGGATGACCTCCTCGGGGATCTCGGGCCCCGGCGCGGTCTTGTCCCATTCGAGGGTCTCGAGCCAGTCGCGCAGGTACTGCTTGTCCATCGACGGCTGGGACACCCCGGCCCGGTACGTCTCGGCGTCCCAGTAGCGCGACGAGTCCGGGGTGAAGCACTCGTCGATCAGGTGGACCTCGTCGCCGATGAAGCCGAACTCCAGCTTGGTGTCGGCCAGGATGACCCCCCGCTCCAGCGCGATCGTGGCGGCGCTGTTGTACAGGTCGAGGCTCAGCTGCTGCAGCTGGATGGTCAGCTCGGTTCCCACCTTGCGGGCCATCTCCTGGATCGAGATGTTCTCGTCGTGGCCGGTGTCGCTCTTGGTCGAGGGGGTGAACTGGGCCTCAGGCAGCCGGTCGGACTCGACAAGCCCCCGCGGCAGGGGGAGGTTGGCCAGGGTGCCGTACTCCTGGTACTCCTTCCAGCCCGAGCCGGCGAGGTAGCCGCGCACGATGCACTCGATGTCGATGCGCTTGGCCGTACGCACTGTCATGCTCCGCGGCTCCCAGGCATCGCGCACGTCGGACAGCTCGGACGGCCATGGACCGCCCTCGTCGATGTGGTTGGGGCAGATGTCGCGGGTCTGTTCGAACCACCACTTCGACATCTGGGTGAGGATGGCGCCCTTGTCGGGGATGCCGTTGGGCAGGACCACGTCGAAGGCCGAGACGCGGTCGGTGGCGATCATCAGCAGGTGGTCGCCGAGGTCGAAGGTGTCGCGCACCTTGCCCCGGCTGTAGAGCGTGAGGCCCGGCGCCGCCGCGTCCATCAGCGGCGGGCTCAGCTCGGCGAGTGACTTGTGCTCCGTCATATCTCCTCCAGGTTGGTCATCACTTCTCCTCGCCGATCCCGAGCCGGCTGTAGGTGGTCCCGATGTGGCGCAGGTGCCAGCGCGGGTCGAACATGGCCTCGAACTCCTCGGCGGTCAGCAGCTTGCCGACCATCTCGTTTTCACGCATCAGCTGCTTGAAGTCGCCGCCCTCGTCCCAGGCCGCGAGCGCCCCCGCCTGCACCAGGCGGTACGCATCATCGCGGGCCATCCCCTTCTCCACCAGCGTCAGCAACACCCGCTGGCTGAACACGATCCCGCCGCCAACGTCGAGGTTGGCCGCCATGCGGTCGGGGTTGACCACCAGGCCATCGACCAGGCGGGTGGCGTCCGTCAGCATGAAGCCCAGCAGCTCGCAGGCGTCGGGGAACACGATGCGCTCGGCCGAGCTGTGGGAGATGTCGCGCTCGTGCCAGAGGGCCGTGTTCTCCATCGCCACCAGCAGGTTGCCGCGGATCACGCGGGCGAGGCCGCAGAGGCGCTCCGCGATCACGGGGTTGCGCTTGTGGGGCATCGCTGAGCTGCCCTTCTGCTTCTCGCTGAAGGGCTCGCGGACCTCGGCGACCTCGGTCCGCATCAGGTGGCGCACCTCGGTGGCCAGCCGCTCGATGGTGCCGGCGACCATCGCCAGCGCGTACATGAACGCCGCGTGGCGGTCGCGCGCCACCACCTGGGTGGCGGCCTCGTCGGGGCGGAGACCGAGCTTCTCCATCACGTGGGCCTCCACCTCCGGCTCGACGCTGGAGTGGGTGCCCACCGGTCCCGAGACCTGGCCGACGGCGACCTCGTCGCGGGCCGTCAGCAGCCGGGTCCGGTCGCGTTGCAGCTCGGCGACGTAGCCCGCCAGCTTGAACCCGAACGTGATGGGCTCAGCCACGATCCCGTGGCTGCGGCCCACCGCAAGGGTGTCGCGGTGCTCGATCGCCCGGCTCTCGACCGCCCGCGCGAGCAGGTCCAGCTCCTCGATCAGAACGTTGGCCGAGTCGACGAGCTGGGTTGCGAAGGCGGTGTCGAGGACGTCTGAGCTGGTCAGGCCGAGGTGGACCCAGCGCGACTCGGGCCCGAGCGTCTCGCCCATCGCCGTGACGAAGGCGATGACGTCGTGGCCGACCTCCCGCTCGATCTCGTCGATACGCTCCAGGCTGTACGAGGCACCGCGGATCTTGGCGACGTCCTCGGCCGGGATCCGCCCCAGCTCGCCCCAGGCCTCTGCCGCCAGCACCTCGATGCGAAGCCAGCGGTCGAACTTGGAGCGCGGCGCCCAGATCTCGCTGATGCGCGGGTGCGCGTAGCGAGGGATCATGCGCTGAGGGCCGCTGAGCGGCGTAAAACCGGGATCAACGGGAGGACGTGGGGCGGCGGCGGAAGTGGGTCACCGGCGCCCTGATTCTACCAACCGGGCTGGCCCGGCTACGATTCCGGCGATGAGCCTGCGGAACGTGTACGGCATCCGCCTGTTCTACCTGGAGCGGGCCCGCAACCGCTTCGCCGTCCCGCTGGCCGTGGCGGCCGTGCTCGTGTACATCTACCGCTCGATCGAGCAGCAGGTCAACTTCGAGGTGGCCGTCGACTTCACCTTCTATCGCAGCGCGGCGGTGTCGCTGGCCAACAACCTGGACCCTTACCAGGGATTCCTCGCCGTCTGCCCCCGGCCGGGAACCTCCTGCGGCGGCTTCAACGGCTTCTACATCTACCCGCCGCTGCTGGCCGAGCTGATGCGGCCACTGGTCGGGATGTCGGTGATCGACGGCGCGCGCCTCTGGACCCTGGCGGACCACGTCCTTCTGATCGTGTGCATCGTGGTGGCGTACCGGACCGTTGGGGGCTGGCTGTCGCCCGCGGGACGGGCGCTGCTCCTGGCGGCGGCGATGGTGTTCCTGCCCCTCTACGAGAACCTCTACTTCATGCAGGTGAACATGTTCCTGGTCGTCCTGCTGGTGGTGGCGGCCCACTACTACGTCCGCCAGCCCGGCGGCGTCGGCGCGGGGGTGGCGCTGGCCGTCGCGTCGGTGCTGCGGGTGACGCCCGCCCCCCTCGGGCTGACCCTGGCGCGGCTGCCACTGGGCCGGCGCCGCGTCCCGGCCGTGCTGGCGATGGCCGCCACCGGGGTGGTGCTGCTGGGGGTGCTGGCGCTGCTGACGCCGTCGACCATCGAGTACCTCACGGTGGTCCTACCGCGCCTGTCGGGCAGCACGCCGTGGGTGGAGAACCTCTCAGTTCCGGCGGTGCTGATGCGCGCCCGCGAGCTGGCGCCGCAGCTGGCGACGCCGCTGCTGTACCTCATCCCCCTGCTGTCGGTTGCCTTCCTGGGCGTGACCTGGTGGCGCAGCCGCGGCATCGAGGACGCCCGCGGTCGCGCGCTGGTCTTCGCCGCCCTGCTGGCGGCCATCCCCATCCTTTCCAGCGTCACGGAGCAGCACCACCTGGTTGCCGAGCTCCTGGTCTTCGCCCTCCTCGCCCCGGCGCTGCGCATCGGTAGCCGGCCGTGGTGGCTGGCGCTGGCGGCCTACCCCCTGCTCTGGTTCGGCCACGACGACGGCTACAACTTCCTGCTCACCCAGTCGTGGGACGTCAGCTACTGGCTGGCGCTGCAGATGCTCGTGCCCGTCAACCTCGTCGGCATGATCCTGCTCTGGCTGGCCTGCCTGGAGGCCATCCGGCGGCATCGCTTGTCAGCCAGCAGGGCGAGCCCTCATGCTGGTGGCGATGCCTGAGCCCACCAAGGCCGACGCCGACCTCTACCTGAAGCTGTTCCAGCTGACGCAGGACGGCCAGTTCACCCAGGCCCTGGGCTGGGTCCTTGGCGAGTTCAAGGTCAAGGGGTACGCCGACATGCGCGCCAAGTACCCCATCGGCGGCGACGACCACGGGCACCTGATGAAGGTGATGGGCTTCTACGAGTCCGTTGGTGTGCTCGTGTCGCGCAGCCTCCTCCACGAGGACGTGTTCTACGACGCCCCTCTCGGTTTCGAGACCGTCTGGCCCAAGATCAAGCCCCTCCTCCAGGAATGGCGCGCCGAGGCCAAGAGCGAGGCGGCATGGGAGAACCTCAACTGGCTGGGTATGCGGATGGACGTGTGGCAGGCGGAGGTTTGGAAGCCGAAGCTGGAGGTCTTCCCGCCAGATAAGCCGCCCGAGAAGCCTGAACCCAACATACGTGGGTTCCAGCACTAGACGGGGATTGGTCGCCGCGGCGGCAGCCGTCGCCATCGGCGCCTCGGCGTGTGGCTCCACCCAGCCGCCGCCCGCACCGGCGTCCCCCAGCCCGGTGGCAAGCCCATCGCCGTCGCCCCTCGTCGACTCTCCCCTCGCGGAACCCACCGGGAATACGCGAGTAAGGGTGGACCTGTCGTTGTCGGGCTCCGTTAACACGCACTTCGCTGAAGCAGTGGCGAGACACTGCGAGCACTCCTACGACCGCGCCAGCAACAGCGGGTTCTTCTGGGCCCAGCTGACCTCAGTCGACAGCGACATCGCGGTTGATTTCGGCATCCAGTTCCAGCCGGGTCAGTACAAGGGCTCCGACACCTATCGTCCGGGGCAGATCTTCAATGGCGGCTTCGCTTCCCGCCCCAGGATCGTTGTGGCCGGCGTGGAGTACGCGGCGACCGCCTCGTCGACCGGCACGTTGACCGTTGCCGCCGACGAGGTGTCGGGCACCATCGACATCCAGAAGCTGACGGTCCAGGACCAGCCGTCGCGACAGCTGGCGGTTAAGGGGAGCTGGCGCTGCGCGTGAGCGACGCCCCTCAGCGCGGGGCGGGGATCACCCGGTCGAGGTAGTCCTCCCAGGTCAGGCTGCCAACCGGGTTCTCCGGGCACAGGTTCTGACCCAGCCTGAACCCCGCGTAGGCCTTGCCCGGTAGCGATACCTGCACCAATGGCTTGCGACTCGCGCGGTGGCGGAGGTAGGCGCAGGCAAGCGTCTCCATGGTCTCGACCCGCGGCCCACCCACGTCCGGCAGGCGGCCGCCCGCGTCAGGCGTCAGCGCGGCCACGCAACGCTCGGCGGCCTCCCGGACGTCGAGGAGCTGGAAGCGAACGTGCCGAAAGGCGAGCTGCGCGGGCAGCCGGTCGCTGAGCGCAAGGAACATGTGGATGAGGGTCGGGAACTGGGTTGCGCGCAGGATCGTGTGGGGCACACCGGAGGCCTCGATGGCACGCTCCGCGGCGAGCTTCGCGGCGTAGTAGCCGTAGTGGCTGATGGGCTCCCGGTCGATGCCAACGATCGAGATGTAGAAGAAGTTCGTCACCCCCGCTCGGCGCGCGGCGTCGGCCAGTCGCCGGGTGCCGTCGACGTCAGTCTGCTGGACGCGCCGGGCGCCGCCGGTTGCGAGGTGGGCCACGATGTCCGCCCCCGCGACAGCCTCGTCGATACCCCAACCTGCGGCCAGGTCGCCGCGCACCGCCGCGACTCCGTCGGGCACACGTGGCGAGGTACTGCGCGACAGCACGCGCACCTCCTGGCCCGAGAGCAGCTTCAGCACCTGGCGGCCCAGCGCACCCGTGCCGCCGGTGACCAGGACCGTCAGGGTCAGCCTCGGGCGGCGTGGTGCACGGCGGCGGCCACCGCCGCGACCCGGGCGCCGTCAGCGGAGCCGAGGTCGAGGCCGATCGGGGCGGCCGCCAGGGCCTGGACGCGCTTGACCAGGCCGGGGTGATCGGGGATGAAGTGGGTGGACAGCCTGCCGGCGCGGAAGTCATCGGTCTCGAGCAGGGCGAGGTGCAGGGGGATGTTGGTCTTCACGCCGCCGATGGCGTACTCCAGCAGCGCGCGCCGGCCGCGCTCGACGGCCTCGGCGCGGTCGGCGCCCCACACGACCAGCTTCGCGATCATCGAGTCGTAGTAGGGCGGGATGGTGTAGCCCGCGTAGACGCCGGAGTCAACGCGGACCCCGGGCCCGCCCGGCTCGTGGTAGCGGCCGATGCGTCCCGGCGCGGGCATGAAGTCGTTGCCGGGGTCCTCGGCGTTGACCCGGAACTCGATCGACCAGCCGCGCGGCTGGATGTCGGCCTGCTCGAAGCCCAGCCGCTCACCCTGGGCCACCCGCAGCTGGGTGCGGACCAGGTCGACGCCGGTGACCATCTCCGTGACCGGGTGCTCCACCTGCAGCCGGGTGTTCATCTCCAGGAAGTAGAAGTCGCCGCGGCTGAAGATGAACTCGATGGTGCCGGCATTGAAGTAGCCACACGCCCGGGCCGCCTCGACCGCAGCCCCGCCCATGCGCTCGCGCAGCTCCGGCGTGATCACCGGTGACGGCGACTCCTCGAGCACCTTCTGGTGCCGCCTCTGGATGCTGCACTCGCGCTCGCCGAGGTGACGGTAGTTGCCGTGCTTGTCGGCGATAACCTGGATCTCGATGTGGCGTGGCTCGGCCACGTACTTCTCGATGAAGATGGTGTCGTCGCCAAACGCCTGCTTCGCCGTCGACTGGCACGTTTCGATGGCGGGCAACAGGTCCTCAGCCTTCTCGACCACCTTCATGCCGATGCCACCGCCGCCGGCCGCGGCCTTGACCAGCACCGGCAGGCCGACCTCCTTGACGAAAGCCTCGCCCTGCTTCGGGTCCTTGATGGGCGGCGTCCCCGGGACGATCGGGACCCCGGCCTTGCTCACGGTGTTGCGGGCCGAGACCTTGTCGCCCATCTTCTCCATCGCGCTGGCCGGGGGGCCGATGAAGTTGATCCCCGCCCGGTCGCACATCCGCACAAACTCCGCGTTCTCCGACAGGAACCCGTAGCCCGGGTGGATCGCGTCGGCGCGGGTCTTTTTCGCGGCGGCCAGGACCTTCGCCTTGTCGAGGTAGCTGAGCGACGCCGGCGGTGGCCCGATGTCCACCGCCTGGTCCGCCATCTTCACGAACAGCGCCTTCGCGTCGGCCTCGGAGTGGACCGCGACCGTCGCGATCCCCATCTCCCGGCAGGCCCGCATCACGCGCACCGCGATCTCGCCCCGGTTGGCCACCAGGACCTTGCGGATCGGCTTCGCCTTCAGCCCCGGGCTCACGCCGGCACCGACGGAGCGCTCCCGTTGGAAGAGCCCCTATCACGACGATGGACCAGGAGCGCCCCAGCCAGGATCGCAATGACGGTAACGAGCACGGCGAGCGGGATCCGCATGGGGAACAGCAGGGAGGTCCTGCAGACCATGGTGCAGATCGCCTGCGGGCCAAGTTCCCCCCGCTGGCAGGGGCTGAGCTCGCACTCGGGGATGGACATCAGGTAGCCCACGAGGCCCAGCGCCACCAATCCGACGGCCAGCGCGGCAATCGTCCGGAATGTGCGGCCCTTCGGAGCAGGGGTGGTGTCCGAGCCGCTGGCGATCGCCGCGGAGCCGCGATCAACCCTGCGATTGGGGCTCAAGTGCCTTTCCGGTTGGGCGGCTCAGCACCTCCACGCCCACCGTCTCGTCGCAAAAGCCAGAGGGTTGCGGCAAAGCTCGGGATTCCCAATACGGCCGTGAGCCCAGCAAGGCCGATGAGCGCCGCCAGCCCTCTACCGGGGCTGCCGCAGTCAATGGTCCCTGGCGCGCAATCGCGCAATGGCAGCAGCACCGCGGCTGAAATGGCTGCGGCGATCACGAAAAAGGCCGCGACCCCGACGGCGATCCCCACATCCGCCACAGCCGCCCGGGCGCGGGACCGGAACACTAGGAGCTCGACGGTGACCACCACCAAACAGGCCAACACTGCGAGGAAAGGCACGCTCAACCTCGAGTCGTAGGCCCCGCGCTGGGTGTTGTACCAAAGGCCCAGGAGCAGTGGCGCCAAGCCCACGGCTGCGGAGACGATATGCCGCGCGAGGCGTCCGCCGGTCAGATCGACCACATGTTCACCGAACGCCACGCCCAAGCCGACCGACTCAAGCGATGACCATCAGCGCCTGGCCGGGGGTGACCACCGCGCCCTCGCTGACGTATACCTCGCTCACGGTGCCGGACTTCGTCGCCGTGATGTCGTTCTGCATCTTCATGGCCTCCAGCACCGCCACCGGCTGGCCCAGCTTGACGGCGTCACCGACGGCGACCAGCACCTTCAGGATCAGCCCCTGCATCGGCGCGGTCAGCGCGCCATCCCTGGCCACCGGAGCGGCTTTGGCCGCCGGGGCCGCGGCTGCTGCTGGGGTGGCGGCGCCGTCCGCGGGGGCGGCGGCCACCACCGCACCACCACCGCCGGTCACCCGTACCTTGAAGACCTCGCCGTCGACGTCGACCTCGTACTCGCCCGCCGCCATCGGGGTCGGCGCGGGCTCCTTGCGCGCCGCCTTGCGCGCCTCTATCTTCTCCGCGCCGCCCTCGCCGCGGAGGAAGCGCAGGGCCGCCACCGGGAACAAGATAAAGCTGAGCAGGTCGTCGGGCGAGTCGGACTTGATGCCGGCCTTGCGCAGGTCCTTGCGGGCGCGGTCCAGCAGCGGGTCGAGGAGGTCGGCCGGGCGGACGGTGATCGGCTCCTCGTCCTTGATTACCAGCTTGCGGACCTTCGGGTCGAGCTTGCCCGGGGCCTCACCGAAGAGGCCCAGGAAGTAGTCCCGGGTCTCCGGCAAGATGTCGTCGTAACGCTCCTCCGACAGCACGTTGGCCACCGCCTGGGCGCCTACCACCTGGCCCGCCGGGGTAACCAGCGGCGGGTATCCCATCTCGGCCCGGACGCGAGGCAGCTCGTCGAGGACATCGGGCAGCTTCTTCTCCGCGCCCTTGGCGGCGAGGTCGCCGAGGATGCTGGCCAGCATCCATTCCGGGATCTGGTAGGCGCTGACGTTGGTATCGGTGCGCTGGGCTCGCGGGTCGAGCTGGCCGGAGTACTTCTCCAGCAGCACCTCGAACTTCTCCTTGATGTCGCTGAGCAGCTCCATGTCCAGCCCGGTCTCCCGACGGGTGCCGGCCAGCGCGGCCACCATCGACTCCGTCGGCGGCTGGGAGGCGCCCCAGGCAAAGGGCGAGATCGCCGTGTCGATGATGTCGGCCCCCGCCTCCACCGCCGCCATCGCCGCCATCGGCCCCATCCCAGACGTGCAGTGGGTGTGGAACGCCACCGGCAGCCGGGCCGCCTTGCGCACCGCCGCGGTCAGCTTCGACGCCTCACCCGGGGTGATCAGCCCGGCCATGTCCTTGATGGCGATGGAGTCGCAGCCGAGGTCGACCAGCTCCTGGGCCATCGCGGTGAAGCTGCGGACGGTGTGGATCGGGCTGACTGTGTAGCAGATCGCGCCCTGGGCGTGGCGTCCCGACACCTTCGCGGCCTTGATCGGAACCACCATGTTGCGCAGGTCGTTGAGACCGTCGTAGATGCGGAAGATGTCCACCCCCGCCAGCGCCGCGCGCTCGACGAAAAGGCGGACGACGTCGTCGGGGTAGCTCTTGTAGCCCACCAGGTTCTGGCCGCGCAGCAGCATCTGCAGCGGCGTGTCCTTGACCACCTTCTTGAGCTCGCGCAGCCGCTGCCACGGGTCCTCGTTGAGGTAGCGCAGGCTCGCCTCGAAGGTCGCGCCGCCCCAGACCTCGAGTGAGTGGTAGCCGACGCGGTCGAGGTCGGCCGCCACCTCGACCATGTCCTCGGTCCGCATCCGGGACTTGATCAGCGACTGGTTGGCGTCACGAAATACGGTGTCGGTGATTCGGGTGCGCGGCACCGGGACATTCTATGGGCGTTACCCGCGCAGGAATTCGACGATGTGCTGGGCGATTACCTCGCCCCTGTCCTCCTGCAGGAAGTGGCCGCCGCCCTCGATGACGAGCAGCGGCCCGGCGCCGGGGATGCGCTCGACGAAGCGCTCACCGGTGCGCGTGGTGAAGATCGGGTCCTGGTCGCTGAAGGCGACGAGCGTCGGTTTCTGCCACTCGGCCAGCCGCCGCTGAACCTCCATCTGCTCCGCCACGCCGGGGAAGTCCTCCGACGTGGGCACCAGCATGGGGAAGGCCACGGCGCCCCACTTGGAGTCCGGCTCGGGGAAGGGCGCGTCGTAGGCGGCCACCACTTTCGGGTCGGGCTCGACCGCACAGGCCCGGGCGACCAGCAGGCCGATCGGGAGGTCGGGTTTGACCTTCTCGACGAAGTCGTGGAAGGCCCACCACGCGTCGGACATCCGGCCCTGGCCGCTGAACAGGCCGGTGTTCAGGATCACCAGCCGGTCGAAGCGGTCGGCCATGTCGGTGGCCACCTTGAGCCCGATCGGCCCTCCCCAGTCCTGCACCACGGCGGTGGTGTTGCGCAGGTCGAGCTCCTCCACCAGGCGCTTCATCGAGTCGACGTGGCGGACGTAGCTGTACCAGTCCTGGCGGTCCGGCTTGTCTGACCGGCCGAAGCCGAAATAGTCCGGCGCGATGCAGCGGTGCCCGGCGGCGACCAGCGGCGGGATCATCCGGCGGTACAGGTAGGACCAGGTCGGCTCGCCGTGGAACATGACCACCGGGTTGCCTGAGCCCTCGTCCACGTGGTGCAGGCGCAGCCCGTCCTGCTCGGTGTAGTGGGGCGCGAAGTCGTAGCCAGGCAGGTTCTCGAAGCGCTCGTCGGGGGTCCTGTATGGCTGCACGTGTGCCTCCCTTTCAGTCGCGCGGCTCGCGCGCGGCGCGGACGATCAGCCGCACCGGGCGATCGTAGAACAGGTAGTCATAGGCCCAGTTGATCAGCACCAGGACGCGGCTGCGGAAGGTGATCAGGAGGACCAGGTGGACGGTGAGCCATGTCACCCAGCCAATGAATCCCTTGAGCTGGAGACCGCGGATGTCGACCACGGCGGCGTTGCGACCGATGGTGGCCATGGTGCCGCGGTCGAAGTAGCTGAAGGGCTTCGCCGGCCGGCGCGCGACGTCGGCGGCGATGGTGCGGGCTACGTTCCTGCCCTGCTGCAGGGCCACGGCGGCCAGCTGGGGCAGCGCCGCGCCGTGGTGGAGGCACTCCGCCATGTCGCCGATGCAGAAGACCCGGTCGTGGCCGGGCAGGCGCAGGTATTCGTCGACCACCACCCGCCCACCACGCCCGTGGGCTGCGCCGGGCAGGTTGGCCAGCGCCGACGCCTGGATCCCGGCGGTCCAGATGACGGTGGCCGCGGGGATCACCTCGCCGTCCTCCAGCCGGACGGCCTCGTCGCCCACCTCGGCGACGGCCGCATTGAGCGCCAGGCGCACGCCCTTGCGGCGGAGGGTGGCGGCGGCGCTCTCACGCAGCGGCTCGGGGAACGCACGCAGCAGGTGGCCCACCGCCTCGACCAGGGTGATCCGCACCTCGCCGAGGTCGAGGCGGGGGTGGTCCTTGCGCAGCACCAGGTGGATCAGCTCGGAGAAAGCGCCCGCCAGCTCCACCCCGGTGGGACCGCCGCCGATGATCACGAAGCTCAGCAGGCGGCGGCGCTCCTCCGCGTCCTCCGTCCAGGACGCCTGCTCGAAGCACTCGAGGATCCGGTTGCGCATCGCGAGCGCCTCGCCGAGGTCCTTCAGGGCGAAGGTCCGCTCCTGGGCGCTGACGCTGCCGAAGAAGTTGTTGATGCTGCCGGCCGCCAGCACCAGGTAGTCGT
>JAXDLV010000227.1:0-13119 GCA_034666445.1 Chloroflexota bacterium
ATCGAGGGCCATGCCACCACAACCGGCTGGTCGGCGTGGGCGGCGTCGACCCTGATCGTCAGCCTGCCGCGCACGCCGTCGCCGCGCCCGCCGCGTACGCCGCGGGGGGCGGCGACAACATAGGGCCGGGCCACGTGAGGCAGGAAGGTGGTGTCGTAGCCTGAGCCGTCGAGGCTGCGGATGCGCCAGTTGTCATCGTCCTGGCGCCACTGCCACCAGGCCCACCCGGCCCCCAGGTCGTCGGCGGAGTCCAGGACCGCGTCAGCCCACTCCGGGCCGTAGGGCGCGTTGTGGTCGTCGCCCAGCTCCCCGACCCACAGCGCGGCGTCCAGCTCGGCGGCCTCGCGCTGGCGCATCGCCATCTCCGCGTCGATCCGCAGCCGGTCGCCGGTGAACTTCGGCGGCACCAGCGTGCCCGTGTAGAAGTGCGGGGAGTAGAGCAGGTTGGGCACGGGCAGCGGCACGGTGAAGGTGGGCAGGTCGGCAAAGAGGGTGGCCTCCACCACCCACGCGTGGTTGGGGTCGACCGCCGCCATCGCCTCGATCGTGCGGGACATCAGCGGCCACATCCAGGCGCGCTCGAAGAACGGCGGCGGCAGCGGGCCCGGCCGGGGCTCGTTGAAGAGGTCGTAGCCAGCCACGCCCGAGTGGTCGCGCAGCGCCGCCGCCACCGCGCGCCACGCGGCGATGTAGTCGTCCTGCCAGTCGGGGGTGGACCAGAAGTAGACCTCCGCCGCGTTTGCCGCGGGCGAGAGGTTCTTGCGCACGTTGTCCTCCTTCACCGCGGGGATGTCGGGCAGCCCCGGGAAGGTCGCCCAGCGGGGGGCGCCGGCGCCTCCGTACGACGGCCCCCAGTTGGGATAGAAGTGCATGTCCGGCACGACGTACAGCCCGTGCCGGTTGAGCATGTCCACCGTGGCGACGATGCGGTCGACGTATGCGGTCTCGATCCGCCCCCGCACGGGCTCCAGCAGCGACCAGGAGATCGGCAGGCGCACCACGTCGGCGCCCGTCCGCCGCATCATCTCGGCGTCGACCTCGTCGAGCGGCGCCGCCGGGGAACCGGCGTACTCCACCAGCGCGTCGTCGTTGTACCCGCGCAGGAGCACGGCGCGGCCGAGGTCATCGACGACGCGGCCGTCGCGGACGCTGAGCCAGGGCAGGCCCTCCGTCGGCGCGCCTCGGGCGGCGGCCGCCAGCCGCGGGCTGTAGCGGGGGTTCGGCACCAGCTGGGCGGCGAGGCCGAGGAGGAGGACGGCGGCGACCACCAGGAGGGGACCGCGGCCCGCACCGGCGACGCGACGCACGGTCGGAATATAGCCGGTGGGCCTCACCCTACAATCGGCGTGTGCCGTACATAAGGGCCAGCGACGGCGCCCACATCTACTACCGCGTCCGCGGGCCGGTCAAGGGCGAGCCCCTGGTGCTGGTCATGGGCCTCGGCTGGGACATGACCGGCTGGCACCTGCTCATGCCCAAGCTGCGCGGCTTCCGTGTCCTCCGCCTGGACAACCGCGGCACCGGCCGCTCCGACAAGCCCAACCGGCCCTACTCGATCAAGCAGATGGCCAGCGACGTCGTCCGGGCGATGAACGACGCCGGCATCGACGACGCCCACGTCTACGGCGCGTCGCTCGGCAGCATGGTGGCGCAGGAGATGGCGATCAGCTGGCCCGGCCGGGTTCGCACGCTGATCCTGGGGTGCCCCTCGCCCGGGGTGCTGGCCTTCCCCGGCAACCCGGGCATCCTGCTGGCCTACCGCGGCGGCCGCCAGCTCACGCCGCAGGAGGCTTTCCAGCGCACAGCCCCCTACCTCTACCACGCCGCCCTCACGGAGCGACCGGAGGCGATCGACGAGGTCCTCCAGCGCCGCATCGCCAGCAACGTCAGCCCCATCGGGTTCCGACGCCAGCTGGAGGCGATCCTCAAGTGGTCCAGCCTCTTCCGCCTCCGCCAGGTCAAGGCCCCCACGCTCGTGATGCACGGCGACCACGACCGCCTCCTCCGCCCTGCCAACGGCCGCCTCATCGCCCGGCTGATCCCCAACGCCCGGCTGGTGATCCTCAAGGGCGCCGGCCACGTCTACGGGACGGACCGCCCCGAGGAGCACTACGCCGCGCTGATGGGCTGGCTCAAGGAGCACAGCCGGCAGCGGCTCGAGGAGACCGGTTAGCTCACCACCGGCAGGCGCAGCCGGCTGGGGTGGTCGGCGTCGTGGTAGAGGCGGTTGACCTGGGGCAGGATCTCCGTCGCGTCGGCGGTGAGGACGCCGCTGCCGGTGTTGCGGTCGTAGCGGGGGAAGTCCGAGGCGCACACGAGCAGGCGCAGCCGGTGGCCGGGCAGGAAGACGTGGGCGGTGGACCACATGTCGACCTCCACCTCGTAGACCTCGCCCGGGGTGAGCAGCTCGGGCGCGGCGGCGCCGTTGCGGCGGCCGAGGCGGAGGATGCCGTCGACGACGTTGAGGGAGCGGCCATCGGGGTGGATGTCGCAGAGCTTGACCACGACATCGGTGTCGACGGTCTCCGCCGCGACGAAGGCGGTGAAGCCGACCCGCCCGATGACCGTGAGCGGCGCGTCCAGCGCCTCCGAGGTGAAGACGAGGACGTCGTCGCGCTGCTCGTTGCGGAGCTGGTCGACGGGGCCGCGGATGTACTGCGCCCCCATCAGCAGCCCGCCACCGCGGGTGGGCACGGGGTCATCGGGCTCGAGGCGGAAGACGCTGGGCTCGGCTGCGCCCGTGACCGCGTCACGCGACAGGCTTCCGTCCGCCAGCGGGAACCATTCCTCGGTCGTCGAGGGCGGCGGCCACGCGTCGAACCCGCGCCAGCGGTTCTCGCCCATCACGAACACCTTCACCGTGGGCTCCGCGTCGATGCCGGTGTCCTTGCCCAGCAGGCGGGCGTCGAACCAGCGCTTGTGGAGGCGGGTGATGTTCTCCTTCATGTCGAGCAGCAGCGATGACGCCCGCATGCCGAAGGCCTGCTCGCCGACCGCCCCGGCGGACATCCCGTGGCTCCACGGCCCCACCACCAGGCGCGTCAGGCGGCGGGCCTCGTCGCTGGCCGCGCCGGCTTTCAGCGCGGTGAAGAGGTCGAGGTCGGCCTGGAGGAAGCAGTCGTGCCAGCCGGCGAAGAGCAGTGCCGGGACCTCGATCTCCGAGGCGGCGAAGCGGGGTACCGGCGGGTAGAACTCGAACCTCGCGGTCTGGTCGAACTGGGGGCCGAGGCCCCCAGCCCGCTCGTCGATCGGCGGCCAGGGCAGCAGCGGCAGGCGGCGCATGTGCTCGTCGAGGTTGTCGGAGTCGTCGACCGCCGCGGCGAACTCCAGCCAGAGGCTGGGGTCGGCCTTCGCGCGCCGCAGGACCTCGGCGATGGCGATGGCGCCGACCCCCCAGCTGGCCAGCAGGCCGAGCTGCAGCGCGCCGCCTCGGTAGCGATCGTTGCCGGTGCTGCCGCCGGGCGACTGGAACGGCGCCAGCGCCGTGAGCCCCGGCGGTCGCCGCGACGCCGCCAGCATCTGCGTCTGCGCCATGTACGAGGTGCCGAACATCCCCACCCGGCCGTCGCACCAGGGCTGGGCGACGAGCCACTCGATGGTATCGAAGCCGTCGTCGGCGTCGTGGGTGTAGGTCTCGAAGTCGCCCTCGGACTCGAACCGGCCGCGCACGTCCTGGACGATGCAGGCGTAGCCGGCCAGCGCCATGGCCAGGAGGTCGATGGCGTGGAAGGCGTTGGTCGGAAAGGTCCGGTCGTAGGGCGTCCGGGTGAGCAGCACGGGATGGGGCCCGTCCCCCGCCGGCCGGTAGACGTCGCTGACCAGCTCGACGCCATCGCGCATCGGCGTGCGGACGCCGCGCTCGACGACGACCTGGGCCCTGCCCAGCCCCGTCGGGACGGCGACGTCAGTCGACTTCGGCGAAGCGACGGCTGTTGCCCTCCGCGAGGTGCCACGGCGCAACCTCCTCGGTGGCCAGCGGACGGGGGTCAGCCATCACGGGTGGCCCAGTCGTTGGAGATCGAATGCCACACGTCCAGCGCCCACTCCAGGTCGTCCCGGTCGCTGAAGGTGCACCAGCACGCCATCAGCCGGTTCTCCACCGCCACGGTGGAGGCCAGGCGCAGCACCGGCTTGCCCTTCTCGTCCTCCTCGAGGAGGTCGGCGTACGCCTCCAGGCGGCCCTCGCTGCGGCGGTACTCGTGGGACTGGCGGCCGGGCAGCCCCAGCATCTGCCGCGCCACCACGGGCCGGCCTTCGACGCCGCCCGTGCTTACGAGGTGGACATCGACCACCCGGGCCTCATCCCACGCCGACCAGGTGCCGTCAGGGCCGACCTCGACGCGGAAGCGCGCGGGCACGGACAGCATCCAGCCCTCGCCGACGTGCACCCGCTGCGTGTTGGCGGGGGCCTGCAAACTCAGGCCTTGGCCGCCCCCTCCGGCTGCGCCGCGGGCTCGGCGTCGCTGAGCTTGATCTCGCGCTTCATGATCTTGCCGGTGGGGCCCTTGGGCAGCTCCTTCACGACCTCGATCTTGCGCGGGTACTTGTAGGCCGCCACCCGCTCCTTGACGAAGGCCTTCAGGGCGTCGATGTCGATGGTCTCGCCCGGCTTGGGCGCCACCACCGCGACGACCTCCTCGCCGAACTTCTCGTCGGGGATGCCGATGACGGCGGCCTCGGCCACGGTTGGGAAGGCGTAGATGACCTCCTCGATCTCGCGCGGGTACACGTTGAAGCCGCCGCGGATGATCATCTCCTTCTTGCGGTCGACGATGAAGAAGAACCCCTCGTCGTCGACATAGCCGATGTCGCCGCTGTGGAACCAGCCGTCCTTGATCGACTCGGCGGTGGCCTCGGGCTTGCGCCAGTACTCCTTCATGATGTTGTGGCCCTTGATGACGATCTCCCCGAGCTCGCCCTGGGCGACCTCCTTGCCGTTCTCGTCGAAGATCTTCATCTGGACCCCGAACACCGGGGTGCCGATCGAGCCCACCTTGGTGCCCACCTCGAGCTGGTTGAACGACGCCGTCGGGCTGGTCTCGCTGAGGCCGTAGCCCTCCAGGATCTTGGTGCCCGTGGCCTTCTCCCAGGAGCTCAGGACCTCGCCCGGGATGGAGGCGCCACCGCTGACGCAGAGCCGGAGGCTGCTGGTGTCGTAGGTCGTCCGCTCCGGGTGGTTGAGCATCGCGAAGTACATCGTCGGCACGCCCAGGAACAGCGTGACCTTGTCGCGCTGGATGATCTCCAGCGCCTTGTCGGCGTCGAAGCGGGGCAGCAGGGTCATCGTGATGCCGCCATGGATGGCGCCGTTGACGACGTTGGACAGGCCGAACGAGTGGAACATCGGCAGCGTCGCCATGATCACGTCGCTGTCCTGGTGGAACTCGAAGATGTGGGTGCCGTTGTGGCAGCACATGAAGAGGTTGAAGTTGGTCAGCGCGGCGCCCTTGGGCTTGCCGGTGGTGCCGCTGGTGTAGATCAGGAGGCAGATGTCGTCGGCCTCGGTCGCCACCGAGTCGAAGACGGGCGAGGCGTCCTTCTTGAACTCGTCGAAGGAGACGCTGCCCTCGGGGACGTCGGAGCCCGGGACCAGGGGCACGGCGATCCTGTGCTTCACCGACGCCACCCGGCCGACCCCCTCGACCGCCTCCTTGGCGAACATGTCGAAGTAGAAGAACGCGCTCGACTCGCTGTCGCCCAGGTAGTACTCGATCTCCGGGGCCTTGAGCAGGACGTTCATCGGCACCGCGATGCAGCCCGCCTTGAGGATGCCGAAGTAGATGATCGGGAACTGGGGGACGTTGGGCAGCATCATGCCGACCCGCTCGCCCGCCTTGATCCCGTTGGCCCGGAGGCTGTTGGCCACCTGGTTGGCGGCGGCGTTCAGCTGGCCGTACGTGAGCTTGAAGTCGTCGAGGATGATCGCCACCTTCTCGGGGTTCTTGGCGGCGCTGTCCTCCAGGATCGTTGCCAGGTTCAGGCTCATCTCTTCACTCCTCACGTGCTCGCTTGCGGTCCGGGGAAGTCAATCTAGCACCGCCCCGCGGCATGCGTTTGCGGCGTATGCGAACGGCCGCGTACTGTTCGCGTGGAATGGGGGCTTACTTCCCGTCGGCGCCGGGTGGCACCACCTGGATCCTGCTGGCGACCGCGCTCGTCCTGGGCATCTTCATGACCGCGTGGCTGCTGGCGGCGATCGACACCATCCGGACCGGCGACATGCAGCTGGCAGCCCGGGTCTCGATCGGGGTGCTCCTCCTGCTGGCCCCGCCGCTCGGCCTGCTCCTCTGGCTCATCCTGCGCGGCATCGAGCGCCCCGGCCTGGCCATGACCGGGCTGGCCAGCATCGTGCTGATGCTCGCCCTCGTCGTCCTGTCGACCGTGCTCCAGGCGATGGCTGTCTCGCGGTGAACCGCCGGGCCGCGTAATGTAGCGGACATGGGGGCGGTTTCGGGCGTGGGCGTCATCCTGTCGCTCTTCTTCGTCTGCGCCGCGGTTCTTTGGATCGCGGCCCTGCTCGACCTCGCCCGAGCCACCGAAATGGACCTGGGCACCCGGATCATCGTCGCCCTGGCACTGATCCTGCTTCCGCCGATAGGCCTCGTTGTCTGGCTCATCCTCCGCGCTCCCCGAAGGCCCCGGCTGGCGCTCATCGTGGCGGGCATTGTTTTCCTCTTGCTGGCGGGCTCCACCATCGCCACGGTGCTGAGCGCCTCCTCACAGTCACCGCTGAGCCGACAGGCGCCGCCGGCGGTCGCGGCCGTGGGCGTCAGGACCATGCCCTACCGGCTCCTCACCCACTGCGGCATCCATCGGATCAGCGTCGAGGGTGTCACGTACGTTGCCGATCCGCCACTTGACGACGGCAATGGGAATCCCCCTCCGGGCTGGGACAACCCGTTCGCGGACGGGACCCTGACGACAGGGCGCGACAGCGCCGATTTCATGGACAGCCGGGGCCACCAGGCCCATTTCCGGCGCGCTGATCCCGCGACCCTTCCCTCGCCGCCTCGCTGCTTTTGACGGCGCCTGACAGCCGGTCCGCTGCGCTCGACGAGCCGGTGCGCGGGTTTTACCTGGACCCGCGGCTGCTGGCGCTGCCAGGGATCGAGCAGGCGCGCGGCTTCACCCGGGGGCAGCTGCTGCCGCCGCCGATCCACTACCTCACGGGCCTGACGTTCGAGGGCGTGGAGCCCGGCACCGCGCGCTTCACGATGCCGGCGACCCGCTGGCTGCTCTCGCCCCAGGGCGTGGTCTCCGGGGCCACGCTGGCGCTGCTGGCCGACGGCCCGCTGGGGAGCGCGGTCCAGACCGGCCTGCCCGCGGCGCGGCCGTTCACCACCTCCGAGATCTCGATGACCTACCTGCGACCGGCGGCGGCCGACGGGCGCGACCTCGTGGGAGAGGGACGGTTGATCCACGCGGGCCGGTCGATCGCGCTGGCGGAGGCGACCATCACCGATAGCGACGGCAACGTCGTGGCGCTCACCTCGACGCGCTGCGTGGTGCTGCCGAAGGTCGAGCTGCCTCCCGGGCTGGACGAGGCAGCCCGGGCGCTGCCCGAGCTGACGGAGCCGGGGTGGCCGTCGGCGCACCCGTTCCAGCGCGAGGCCGAGGGCGGGGTCATCCCGCAGGAGGACTTCGACCGCCTGAGTGGGCTCGAGATCATGCGCGGCTGCGCCAGCGGCGAGCTCCCGACGCCGCCGATCAGCCGCCTGCTGGGCCACTGGCCGGAGGAGGTCGAGGAGGGACGGGTGAGCTGGTCGATGCCGGCGTCAGAGTGGATGTGCAGCCCGGTGCAGGGCCGCCTGTACGGCGGCGTGATCGCCTACTTCGCCGGCAACGCGATCGACGGCGCCTTCGCCACGCTGACCCCGGCGGGCGCGGCGATCGCGCCGCTGGACCTGAAGGTCTACTTCCTGCGGCCTGTCGCTCCCGACGGCCGGCTGCTGACCGCCCTCGGGGAGGTTCAGCATCGCGGGCGAACCATGATGGTCGGGCGCGGCGAGGTCCGCGACGAGGACGGCAAGGTCGTGGCCCTGGCCACCGCTTCGGCGATGATCCTGCCCGGCCGGCCGGCCTCGGTGGCGCGCGCGGTCGAGCGCGGCGAGCTGGGCGAGCCGGGCTAGGCCCGGCGGCGCCTGCGGACGGCGACTACGGCCAGCGCCCCCAGCAGACCGGCCGCCAGCCCGAGGCTGATCGCCGGCGCGCCGGGGGCCCCCGCCACGGCGGTGTCGGGCAGGGTGCGCGGCGACGGCGTGGTGGTCACGGCGGCCGCGGGACAGTAGGCATTGGCCGGCGGCCCGTCGCAGGGGTCCGGCATGGTGGGGTTGAGACCCGGGTCAAGCGCGCGGCTGAGCGGCATCAGGCAGAACACCGATTGCGACTCGGCGTCGCCTATGGCGTCGCCGGGGGAGTTGGGGTGCCGCATACGCCGTCGTGCTGCGGGTAGCTGGCGCCCTCGGGGCACGGCGGCGCGGTGAGTGGCGTGCCCTCGGTGAAGAGCGACGTCGCCCCTGTCGAGCAGAGCAGCTGCGCCGTGAGCAGGAGGGTCTCGCTGTTGGTGGGGCCGGTGACGCAGGGGGTGGTCTCCAGGGTGACGGGCCAGGCGGTCACCCCGGCGGTATCGGTGTCGGCGCTGTAGCAGTTGGGATCGGGGATGGTGCCGACGCTGTCGCTCGGGGCCTTGGCCGCACCGGGCCCCTGGTTGGCGACGTCGCCGTTGGTCGGGTTGCCAAAGCCGCCGTTGTCCTTGAAGGCATTCTGGGAGACGTAGTTGCCCAGGGAGTACCAGTAGCAGACCTCAGGACTGACCGCCGGCACCGCCGGGATGTCGACGCCACCGACGCAGTTGGCCGGGCCGGACTCGGGGTCGGGGAAGTCGTGCGTCACGACGCCCCAGGCGCCGTTGTCCTCGATGCGGTTGCCGATGACGCTGATGTGCTGCGTCGCCGCCAGCTCCACTCCGGTTCCCACGGCCGAGACCGCGGTGAGACCGGCGCCGGGGATGTTGGGGTTGTTGTTGTGGTGGATGAAGTTGTTGAACATCACGTAGCAGCTGTTGGGCCCGGCGCTGATGCCGTTCAGCGTCGGCGGCACCGAAGGCGGCACGCACTGGCCGTACTCCGGCGACGGGAAGTCGTCGTTGTTCTGGGCGTTGGATACCAGGCCGGTGCGGTTGTAGTCCCACTCCGAGTTCTCAACCAGCAGGTTGCCCCCGGCGTTGGTGCTGCTCAGCCCCAGCGCGCTGTTCTCGGCGTGGGCGTGGTTGAGGACGACATTGCAGTCGCGGCACGCGCCGACGTAGTAGGCCGAGTCGCGGAAGTTGCTGGCGTAGGAGTGGTCGATGACGCCGGTTCCGTCCTCGTTGCTGGTGAAGATGCCGTACTGCCCCGCGGGGCCGTCGGAGGTCTTGATGTAGGTCGACGTGGCGTTGAGGTAGTCGCCGTAGAGGCCGCTCATTCCGATGAGGCCCTGGCCGTCGCCCCCGTTCCACCAGATCTCGTTGCCGCCCTCGTCGCCGGTGAGGTAGTTGCAGACCGTGAGGTTCTCGATCCAGACGTCGTCCGCCAGGTGACCCACGAAGTCGTTGCTGTCGATCGAGCCGGTGAAGCCCTTGGCCTCGACGCCGTTCATCCCTGCCGCCGTGATGTCCTGGTCGGCCTCCTGGCTGGAGCACGCCGCGCTGCCCGCCGGCGCGGTCCCGGCGCGGGCCGCGGCCGAGAAGCGGGTGCCGTCGACGATCACCTGGTTGCGGTCCATGCCGCGGAGGTGGATGCCGGGCTTCTGGATCAGGACCCCGGCCTCGTCGCTGCCCTTCTCGTGGTACACGCCGGGGGCGACCAGGACCCAGTCGCCGGGAGCGGCGGCGTCAACGGCGGCCTGGATGCTCTCGTACTGCGCCCCCGGGGTCCCGGCGGGGCCCACCAGCAGGACGCTGGGGCCGGCGGCGTGGGCGCCGCCAAACGGCGCGGCGAGGCTCAGCGCGCCGGCGGCGGCGAGGGCAATGCGCCTCCCCATCACCAGGTCAGGCCGCCGCGCCAACCAGCTTGCTCAGGCGGCCGCGACCCTGGCTCGACCCCGCCAGAAGCCGAGCACGGCCCCCACCAGGAAGAAGAGCGCGCCAAGGCCCAACGCCATGGCCAGGTAGGCATTGGTGTCAGGGCTGTTATCGGCGATCCGAATGGGGTCCTGGGCGCGCGCGATGTTGGCCAGCTCCATGGCGAACAGTCGGCGGAACTCGGCGGCGCTGGGGACCTTGCCCAGCTCGGAGAGGCGACCGACGGTCTGGACGGGCGAGTATCCCGCCGGCTGGGGTGCCGCCTGCGTGGTGGGCGCGACGTTCACCCGGGCCTGTGAGGACTGCTCCGTGGCGGCCGTGGAGCAACCCGCGGGAGCACCTGAGCACACGTCAGGCATGCCGGACTGAGGCCCTGGCGCCGGCTGCGCCTGCTCCACCTTGGGGTCCGTGATTCCCGTGGAGCTGAGGACGGCGCGGATCGCGACGGCCGGGCTGCCGCCCACCGGGGCCCCGGTGAGGCCGCAGCTGTTGGTGGTCTCGAGCGTGGTCGGGTCAGCCGTCGCCGGGGCGCCGTTGTCGGTGTTGCCCTGGAAGCAGTTGCTGGCCCCGACTCCGTCCCAGCTGATGTCGGCGTCGCCGGACAGGGTGATGTCGTTGTACTCGACCTGGTTGCCCACCGTCGGTGTCTCCAGGTAGATGAGCGAGATCCCGTAGTGCTTGTGGTTGACGACCTTGTTTCGGATCATCTGGTTGTTCCAGCCCCCGGCGATGAGGATGCCGTAGCCGACCGGGGATGCCACCGGCCCCGCCAGCACGAACGTGGACGGGGCGCCGGCGTTGTTGTTGTCGTGCACGTAGTTGTTGGTCAGGACGTCACCGACCTTGCCGCCCTGGGGACCGTTGTCCTCGGTGGGGAGCGTGTTGGGGATCATCCCGATCATGTTGTTGTCCCACTCGGAGTCCTGGATCAGCACGCCCCCGGCGTTGGTGCCGGAGTAGCCCAGTCCGTTGTTCTGGGCGTGGACGTCGGTGATCAGCGACTTGCAGTCGAAGCAGGCCCCGATGTAGAAGCCGGAGTCGCCGTTGGCCGACGCATATGAGTGGCTGAACTCCCCCACGGTCGACCGGAACGCATAGATCCCGTACTCGCAGTTCTGGTAGGCGGTGAGGAAAGTGCCTCGGAAGCCTGTGACCTTGTCCCAGAAGAAGCCGTTGTTGCCGTAGTTGTGGGCGGTCATGTTGCCGATGTCGACGCCGTTGGCGCCGTCAACTGTGATCGCCGAGCTCCACGCGCCCGCCGGCTTGTTCTTGCAGTCGGTGACGTTGCCCTCGAAGACCACCTTGTCGCGGTCCACGCCGCGAATGGTGAGGTGGGGGGTGGTGACGCGGACAGCCTCGTGGTACGTGCCGGGCCCGACCAGGATGAAGTCGTAGGGCTGCGCTGCGTTGACGGCGGCCGCGAGCGTCGGGTAGTCCTGGGGCACCTTCAGAACCTTCCCGCTCGCGGCGGTGCTGGGGATCATCGCGGGGACCATGGCCGCGCACACGAGGGCCGCCAGGGCGACCGCGTAGGCGCCGCGGGTCATCAGCCTTCTCAACCCAGCCATTTGAAGCTCCTCCGGAAGATGCTGATCGGCGAGCCGAACCACGCCAGCCCGAACACGAAGGCGGCGAGGACCAGGCCCGCGCCGGAGGCCACGACGATCCACGTCGGGGTCGTGGTGGTGTGGGTCTGGATCACCTTGGGCGGCGGGATCGTAAGACCAGCGAAGGCGTCCTTGATGTCCTGCTCGGTGGCAGGCTGGGCGTCCCCGCTGGTGCCGGAGCCGGAGTCAGCAGCCTGGCCAGCTGACGGCGTCGTGCCCGGGGCAGCGGCCGCGCCGCCAGGCGCCGCCTGGCCAGACCCCGGGGCCGTGCCCGATCCCGGCGTGGCCCCGGATGAGTTCGAGCCACCGCCGCCGGGGGAAGTGCCGCTGCCAGGGTTCTTCACATCGCCTGTCACCACCACGGTCCCATGCATGGTCGGGTGGATTGTGCAGACATAGTTGTAGGTGCCGGAGTACTGGAACGTGTATGGCGTTGACTCGCCGTGCTGCACCGTGGCGGTGCTCATCGTGTTGTCGGGACACCCCGACTGACAGGACGCGTTGTGGGGGTAGACGTCTTGGTTGGTCCAGGTGACCGTGTCCCCCGGGTTGACCGTTACCGACGCTGGCGCGAACCCGTTGCCCGCGCCACCGGTGATCTGCACATTGGTGCTGGCGGCGGAGGCAGGCACAGCGGCGAGGATCGCCGTCACGACGACCATGCCCCCCACTGAGATTCCCGCCAAGATCCGGTTGGCGAACCTAGCTGATCGCATAAAACCCGGCAAGCGCCGGAGTGGCCAGTCTACAACGTGCCCCGATCTAACCCACGTCGCCGCAGAGCACGGGGCTGAACTCAGCCTGGGCGTCGAGACCGGGTCCCTGGTGCACCGCCACGTACCAGCTGCCCGCCTGGATCTGGTCGACCTGGGGGATGCTCGTGGACTGGTGGGCGGTGCCATCGGGCCCGGCCTTGAGCAGCTCGAGGATGTGGAGCAGGCCGCCCTCCTGGTCGCAGCGCCCTGTGTGCACGTGGTTTGGGTGCTCTGTCCCCGGCGCCAGTCCGGTCACGGTGACGTCGACGGTCAGCACACGGGTGGCATGGTCATAGCGCAGCTCGGCGCTCCCGGCCTGTGCCCCGGCCGGACGCAGCTCGGCCGCCGCGCCCGCCGTCACCTCCGCGGTGGCCACCACCTGGGCCGGGGCGTCCGGCGGGCCGGCATGGACCCGGAAGCAGAGCGGGGGCGGGACCGCGGCGGTCGCCAGGATCCCCGCGGCCTGGCCCCGGGCATCGGTGACGAGGTCCGCCGTCGACCCGCCGGCGGCGCCCGCACAGGCCCCCGCCACCATGGTCACCGCGTGGTGGGTCGAGGGCTGCAGCGTCCGGATCGCGTACCGAAGGCCACCGGCCTCAGCGGTCACCGTCCCTGCGGGGGCGCTCCCGAGCTGGACGTGGACGGAGTCGACGGTTGACGGGGGCGCCGACGAGCCGCACGCCGGCAACACCAACGA
>JAXDLV010000228.1:0-13457 GCA_034666445.1 Chloroflexota bacterium
TCTGTCAGCCGCGCCGTGGTCTCGGCGTCGAGGCCCAGGTCCGCGCCCTCGGCGGCGTCCAGGCTGAGGAGCACCGCGCGGCGCGCCATCTCGGCCAGCCCGTTGGCCAGCTGGCGCATGTCGGCGCCGCGCTCGCCGAGCTGCTGCAGGCGCCGCATGACGGCGCCCGCGTCGCCCGCGGCTGCCTCCGCCAGGATCGCGGCCAGCTCCGGGGCCGAAACCAGCCCCAGCTGCGACCTCACCGTCTCCGCGTCGACGCCGTCGACCCCGGCGCTGGCCAGCTGGTCGAGCATCGTGATGGCGTCGCGCATGCTGCCGTGGGCCATCGAGGCCACCAGTGCCAGGCCGTCGTCGCTGGCGGTGAGGCCCTCGGCGGTGACGATATGGCGGAGCCGGGCCGTGATCTCCGCCTCGGCGATGCGTCGGAAGTCGAAGCGCTGGGTGCGGGAGACGATCGTGGCGGGCAGCTTGTGGGCCTCGGTGGTGCAGAGGATGAAGAGCACGTGCCCGGGCGGCTCCTCGAGGGTCTTGAGCAGCGCGTTGAACGCCTCGGGGGTCAGCTGGTGGGCCTCGTCGATGATGTAGACCTTGCGGCGCAGCATCGCGGGCAGGTACTTGGCCTTCTCGCGGAGGTCGCGGATCTCGTCGACCCCGCGGTTGCTGGCGGCGTCGATCTCGATCAGGTCGGTGGCGGAGGCGTCGTTCACGGCGACGCAGGCGACGCACGTGTTGCAGGGCTCGCCCTCATCCAGCGCCAGGCAGTTGACCGCCTTGGCCAGGATCCGGGCGGTGCTGGTCTTACCGGTGCCCCGGATGCCGGTGAACAGGTAGGCGTGCGCCACGCGCTCCCCCGTGAGCGCGTTCTTCAGCGTGCGGACCGCCGCCTCCTGGCCGACGAGGTCGTCGAATCGCTGCGAGCGGTAGGTGGAGTAGAGAGCGGTCAATTCCTCGACTGTGCAGGCGGGTTGGTAAGTGGTCGCGCACCCTGCCTCGTTCCCGGAGCCCCCGGGCGCCTTGCCGGGACAAGGACTCCGGCCGGACTACCTGCGGCACCCCCGTCACCCACTTACCGCTGCTTCCTTCCGGACCTGACGGGGTTCATGGGTTCCAGGCTGCGCAGGGTTCGACCTTCGACATCCTCGCCCGGGACCACCTGGGTTCCCGAGCCCTCAGAAGGGAATTCGACCCCGCTATAGCGGATTGCGGGTACAGGGCACCGCTGACTCCCCATCTAGCGCGACCGAGGCGATTATATGCCCCCCTCTCCCCCGTCCCGCGGCAGCCCGCGGGGATGCCGTCAGCCCCTGGTGGAGGCCCCGTTGCGGGCGGCGCGAGTGGCGCCATTGCCAGCCGGGGGTGCCCCGGCGGGCAGCACCACGGTGAAGGTCGACCCCTTGCCGGGACGGCTCTCTACCTCGATGTGGCCACGGTGCATCTCCACGAGGCGCTGCGCCAGGGCGAGCCCCATCCCGGTCCCGCCGTAGCGACGGGTGGCGGTGTTGTCGACCTGGTAGAAGCGCTCGAAGACCTGCTGGTGCAGCCCCGGCTCGATCCCGATGCCCCTGTCGGACACCTGCAGCTGCACCCGGCCGCCGCGCGCCGCGCCGCTGATCTTGACCTTCGCACCCTTGGGGCTGAACTTGACGGCGTTGTCGACCAGCGCCCGCAGGACCTGCGTGAGGCGCTGGCTGTCGCCGCGCACCCGCAGGCCGCGCGGCATCGCGATCGACACCTGCGCCTGCTGCCGCCGGATCAGCGGCGCCAGCTCGCTGATGGCGCCCTCGGCAAGGTCGCGGGCCTGGTAGTCGCCGACGTCGAGGTTCACCCTGTTCGACTCGATCATCGAGTAGTCGAGGATCGTCTCCACCAGGTCGTACAGCCCCTTGGCGGCCAGCTGGACGTCGCCGATGGCGTCGATCTTCTGCTCGTCGCCCCACGTCGCCCAGGCCATCTCCAGCAGGTCGGTCATGCCCATGATCGCCGTGAGCGGGGTGCGCAGCTCGTGCTGGATGGTCGCCAGGAAATCGGACTTCATGTGGTCCAGCTCCTGGAGGCGGACCACTGTCTCGCGCTCGCGCTCGAAAAGCTCGCTGTTCTCCAGCGCCACGATCGCCTGACTCGCCAGGACGGTGAGCGAGGCCACGTCGGCCTGGTCCATCGGCGACTGGCTGAACGCCGCCAGGGCCCCGACCGGCTGCTCCTGGTAGACCATCGGCACCACGAGGGCGTGCCACCCGGCGTGGCTCGCGGGCGCGGCCAGGACGGCGTCCACGGGGCGGCCACCGGCCACGGTGCCGGCAGCGTCGGCGGCCGCGTACAGCTGGCGTGCCTGGGCCGCGCTCAGGCCCCGGGTCGCGGATGGCCGGGGGCTGTTCACGCCGGTGTACATGGCCAGCGCCTCTGCGCCGGTGATCTCTGCCATCGCCTCCAGCACCGCCGACGCCAGCGCACGCTTGCCCCCGGTGGTCGTCGTGAGCGCCCGTGACACCGCGCCGAGGCTGGTGATAGCGGCGTCGAGCTTAGCGCGCTCTCGCTCCAGGTCCAGGGTGTTCGCCTGGATCTGCGCCGACATGCGGTTGAACGTCTCGGCCAGGCGCCCGAAGTCGTCCCCGCTGCGCACGTTGACCGGGCTGTCGTAGTCGCCGGCGGCCAGCCGCTGCGCGCCCCGGTCCAGCGAGGCCAGCGGGCGCAGCGCGTAGCGACGGGCGAACAGCAGCGCGACGACGATGAAGATCGTGGCCAGCACGCCGGTGGCGAAGATCACCACCAGGGCGTCGTTGAGCCGCTGCTGGGCGAAGATGCCGTCGTCCACGTCGGCCGCCAGGCGGACCCCCGGGCCCTGCGCCGCCTCTGCGTAGCAGCCGGCGAAGGTCTTGCCGTTCACGTCATATGTGGCAAAGCTGCTGCAGTCGCCCCCGGCCGCCACCGCCGGCGCCGCCTGGTTGAGGGCGGACTGGTCGAGGGTCGAGGCGATCCTGCGGTCGTTGTAGAACACCGAGTACTGCAGGCCGCTGCCCGCCGGCTGTATGCGGCGCAGCAGCACCTGGAGGTCGATGCTGTCGACGATGAAGCCCACGATGTTGCCGTTCACCCGCGCGGCGGCCACCCCGTCCAGCTCGATGCCACGGTCGGCGTTCTCGATGTGACCCTTGGCCGGCGGCTGGTTGCGGCGGGTCAGGTCGACAGCGGGCAGGGCGTTCCAGCGGCTCACGTCGTCCACGGCGCCGAGGTCCTGGTCGCCGCTGCGCCGGGCCAGGATCGCCTGCCCGGACGGGTCGACCGCCACCAGCGTCTCCCCCGGTGGCAGCTGGGCCGCCTGGCTGGCGAGCAGCGCGGCGAGCCGGGTCCGGTCGGTCGACTGCAGCTCGGTCGCCACCGGCGGGTACTCCGCCAGCCGGCGCGCCAGCGTGCTCGCGTTGGCGCCCGAATCGTCGAGGTTGCGGCCCAGCGTCTGAACCGCGTTCGCCGAGACCGACCGCTCCAGGTCCCGCGTCCCCAGCACGCGCGCGGTGATCAGCAGGGCGGCCAGCGAGGCCGAGACCAGGAGGATGGTGCCGATCTCCAGCGCCACCAGCTTGGCGGCGAACGAACGGCGCAGCCGCTCGAGCATTAGTCCTCCAGGCTGGAGTGCGGCGTCAGCCTGCGGGCCAGGGCCCACCCCAGCAGGAGCACGAGGAGCACGGCCTGGAGCGCGGCCAGCCACGGCCAGAGATGGGCGCCCCCGGGGCTCAGGCCGTCCCCTATCGAGAGCGAGAGCAGCGAGGCCAGGCTGCCGGGAGCCGGGCCCGCGGCGGTCACCGGCGCCACCGGGGCTACGATCCCAACGCTCGGAGGGGCGAGCAGCGGCGCCTGGGCGACGGGTCCCTGAGGGCCCGCGCCGGGGCCCGTCGAGCCACCACCACCGTTACCGTTGCCCGGGGTCCGCGTCGGGCTGGCCGAGGGCCCCGCGGTCGGCGGAGCCGTCGGCTGCGGCGGGCCCACGATCTCGCCAGGGCAGAGCACCGCGTCCGCCACGCAGGGTGTCGGCACGCAGACGACGAGCACGCACGGCACGGGGTTCTTCAGGGTGGCGTCACCGCAGAGCGCGATCCCACCGACGCAGGGCGTGGGCAGGTTCACGGGAAGGGTCGGCAGCAGCCCCGGGGCCACCTGGGCGGCGGCCGGCTGCGCCATCGCCACAGGGGCGGCCAGGGCCATCACGCCGAGGACCGCGAGGGCGCCGAGGCTGAGGGCTGCCCGGCGGCCGCCGCGCGGGCGCCGGCGGCGGGAGGTTGGGGACGCCACTCCCCACAGAGGAGACTTCACCCTCCCATGGTAGGTGGCTCCCCCGGGGCTGAGCCCGGGGCTTAACAACTATTTACGCGCCACCCTTGTGACTGCCAATCCGGCTCTCGGTACCGCGCACCAGGCGCTGGATGTTGTCGATGTGCTTGACCACGATCAGGGCGCCGACGATCACCGCCAGAGGCAGGGCGGCCTCCGACTGGGGTGTGCGCCCGCGCAGCAGGGCCACCACCACCGCCACCAGCAGCGCCCCCACGACGGACCCCAGCGAGACGTACCGGGTCAGGGCCACCAGCGCGACGAAAACGGCCAGGGCGATCCCTGTGGCCAGCGGCGCCAGGGCGAAGAGCGCCCCGCCCCCGGTGGCCACGCCGCGGCCTCCCCGGAACCCCGCGAAGACCGGCCAGATGTGGCCGGCGACGGCGGCCAGGCCGGCGGCGGCGGCGACGTACTCGTTGCCGGTCAGCGCCCGGGCCGCCAGCACGGCCACGAGGCCCTTGCCGAAATCGATCAACAGCACTGCCGCGGCGGCGCGCGTGCCCAGGCTGCGCTGGACGTTGGTGGCGCCAGTGCGCCCGCTGCCCCGGGTGCGAACGTCGACGCCCTGCGTCAGGCGGCCCAGCCACAGCCCAGTGGGGATGCTCCCCACGAGGTAGGCCACCAGGATGACCAGCGGCTCGGTCACGCCCCGTCCCCCGGGGCCGCCAGCGGCGCCTGCCGGGCGATGCTGACGAGGGCGAGGAGCATCGAGAGCGCGGTGAGCGCGTAGGCGACCAGGAGCACGGCGTCGGGGATCGCGACGACCTGCGCCGAGACCGCCAGCAGGAGCGTCAGGCCGATGGCCATCGTCGACCGCCGCCCCCACGCCGTGTGGCGCACCGGCAGCGAGCGGCCGCGGGCGAACAGCAGCACGATCCCCACCAGCACCACCGCGAAGTAGCGCACCGCCACCAGGGCCACCACCCAGCCCGGCAGGAGACCCCAACGCCAGAGACCGAAAGCGACGGCCGAGAACAGGAAGGAATCGACGACCGGGTCCAGCAGCCGTCCCAGGCGGGTCTCTTCGCCGCGCCGCACAGCAACGGGGCCGTCGACCAGGTCGGTGAGACCCGCGGACACCGCCACAACCACGGCGGTCACCGTGGGCACCGGGTGGAACGTCGCCATCGCGAGGAGAGGCACCGCGGCCCAGCCGCGGTAGAGGCTGAGGACGTTGGCGGGGCCGATTGCCCGTGTCGGCTCGTCCGTGACCGGGTGCCGCACCAGCCCCAGTTCCACGTAGACCCAGGCGCACAGGACCAGCCAGCTCAGGGGTGTGACCAGCAGGGCGACGGCGGCGGGCACACCCTCGGCCGCCATCAACGCCCCCACCACCACGCCGCCGGACATGCCCACGATGGCCACCATGCCCAGCTCCCGCACCAGGCCCGGCCGTTGCGCGGCGGTTACCCGCGAGCGCCGCCACATCGCGCCGAGGAAGCGGCCGGTGGCACCCGGGGTGTAGCGATCGTCGCGGAGGGCGCCCAGCTCGGCGTCGACAAAGGGATTGGGCGCCATCAGTTCCTCCGTGGAGCCCTGGCGCCCGCCGCGTGAGGTCATGGCCGGCGCGGCCGGCGTGCCGCCGGCGCCGTCATCGCTAGCGGAGGAAGATCGCCTGGGCCGCCTTCTGCGCGCGCTCCACGAAGACGTTGGCGAATATCGCCAGCGGCAGGATCGACGTCATGCCGACGCCCAGCGCGGTCCAGAGGGCAGGGCCCACGCGCAGCGGCTTGCCCGCGGCGGCCTCGTCCTGGTACAGGCTGCGGACGATGCGCAGGTAGTAGACGGCGCTCACGGCGCTGTTGATCACCGCCACCAGGGCCAGCCACGCAAAGCCCGCCTGCACCGCCGCCAGGAACACGAAGAACTTGGCGAAGAAGCCGATCAGGGGCGGGATGCCGGTGAGCGAGAGCAGGCTGATGGACAGGGTCATGGCGATGCCGCCGGAGCGCCGGCTGAGCCCGGCCATGGCCTCGATGTCGTCGCTTCCGACGCCGTCCTCCACGGCCTGGATGCCGGCGAAGGTGGCCAGGTTGGTCAGGCCGTAGACCAGCAGGTAGAAGAGGATCGCCCCGAGCCCGAGCGCCGCGGTGTCCGGGTTGCCCATCGCCACGACCCCCATGAGGATGTAGCCGGCGTGGGCGATCGAGCTATAGCCCAGCAGCCGTTTGGCGCTGGTCTGGCTGAGGGCGGTGACGTTGCCCAGCGTCATCGTGATCGCGGCGACCACCGCGAGGTAGATCTGCCACTGGTGGCTCATCGGCAGCAGGCCAGTGGTCAGCACGCGCAGCAGCAGGCCCCAGCCGGCGGCCTTCGACGACACCGAGACGAACGCCGTCACCGGGGTCGGCGCACCCTGGTAGACGTCGGGCACCCACTGGTGGAACGGGACGGCGCCGATCTTGAACGACAGCCCGCCGATCACCAGCACCATGGCCAGCATCAGCGCCGGCGAGTTGCTTCCCTGGGAGATGACCTGGGCCACCGCGACCAGGTCCGTGCGGCCCGTGAGGCCGTAGAGGATCGCCAGGCCGTAGAGCAGCACCGCCGAGCTGGCGGCGCCGACGATCAGGTACTTGAAGCCGGCCTCCGACGACAGCCGCTCGCGCTTGTTGAACGCCACCATGACGTACAGCGAGATCGACAGGGTCTCCAGGGCGACGTAGAGCTCGATCATCTCCCGCGCCGAGGCCATGAACATGCCGCCCACGGTCGCCAGCAGGACCAGGCCGATGAACTCCGACTGGTGCGGCCGGAAGCGGTCCGAGAAGCGATAGCCGACCAGGATGGTGACCATCGCGAAGAGCACCAGGATGCCCTTCATGTAGATGGCGAAGTAGTCCATGATGAAGGTGCCCGACATCGGGTCCACCGGGCTGCGCGACTGGATGATCAGCCAGTAGAGCGCCCCCAGCGCGGCGGCGCAGCCCACCAGCCCTACCAGCCCCGAGAACATCCGCGCCCTCTCACCGTCGCGGGCCATGCCCCGGTCGCGCTCCAGCACCAGCCCGCCCAGCACCACGACCAGGCCGGTCACCACCATGATGATCTCGGGGAGGAAGAAGCGCAGGCTGTTCACGGTCATCTGCCTACGCGCCCCCGCCGGGGATGCGGCTGGTCAGCGGGGCCAGGCCGTAGTTGATCAGCTGTGTGAGGACCTTGGGGGCCACCCCGAAGAGGAACACCAGCGTCAGCATCCCCACCATGTAGCCGAGCTCCAGCGGGCCGGGGTCCTTGAGCTTGTGCCAGGCCTCCTTGAGGGCGCCGAAGAAGACCCGCTCCAGCATCCACAGGAGGTAGCCGGCCGACAGGACCACCCCGAAGACGGCGAGGAAGGTGCCCACCTTGTGGGCGCTGAAGCTGCCTATGAAGATCTCGAACTCCGCGATGAAGCCGATGAACCCGGGGAGCCCGGCGGACGCGAAGGCGGCGACCACCCATGCGACGGCCAGGTAGGGCGTCTTCTGGGCCAGCCCCCCCAGCTCCTTGATAGAGCGCGTGTGGGTGCGGTCGTAGATCAGGCCGACCAGCAGGAAGAGGCAGCCGGTGATGAGACCGTGGGCGAACAGCTGCAGGACCGCCCCGTTGAGCGCAATGGTGTTGAGGGCCGCCACGCCCAGCAGCACGAAGCCCATGTGGGCGACCGAGCTGTACGCCACCAGGCGCTTCATGTCGTCCTGCACCAGCGCCGCGAACGAACCCCACAGGATGCTGACCACGGCGAACGTCAGGATCGCGAGGGAGTACTTCTGGACGGCGCCCGGGAAGAAGCCGACGCAGATCCGGATGATGCCGTAGCCGCCCATCTTCAGCAGGATCCCGGCCAGTAGCACCGACACCGGGGTGGGCGCCTCGACGTGGGCGTCGGGCAGCCATGTGTGCAGCGGGAACGCCGGCAGCTTGATCGCGAAGCACGCGAAGAACAGCCAGAAGAGAACGGCCGCCAGCTCCGGCGCCAGCTTGGCCTGGCTCAGGGTCTGCATGTCGAAGGTCGTGCCGCCGGCCTTGAAGTACAGGATCAGGATGCCGAGCAGCAGGAATGCCGACGCCCCGATCGTGAACAGCAGGAACTTCCAGGCGGCGTAGCTGCGCCGTGGCCCGCCCCAGATCAGGATCAGCAGGAACATCGGGATGAGCTCGATTTCCCAGAAGATGAAGAACAGGAAGAGGTCCATCGCGGTGAAGACCCCCGTCACCCCGACGTCCAGCACGAGGAGCAGGACGAAGTACTCCTTGACCCGCTTCTTCTGCCCCATCGAGGCCAGCACGGCGACGAAGAACAGGATCGTCGACAGCCACACCAGCGGCAGGGAGATGCCGTCGAGGCCGACGTGGTACTGGGCCCCGAAGGCGCCCAGCCATTTGTAGTTCTCCTCGAACTTGAAGCCGCCGGAGTAGGCGACGCCCAGCTCGGTCCAGGTGCTGAAGTTGGCCAGGAAGGCCACCACCAGGGGGATCGCCGTGAAGAACAGCGCGGCGTTGCGGATGTTGCCGTGGTCCTGCTCGCCGCGGTTGGGCAGCAGCATCACCACGAGCGCGCCCAGCAGCGGGAACCAGACGATCACGGAGACCAGGAACTGGGGCGCGCTGGACGTGGCCGGGGGCGCGGTGGCACCCGTGATGTTGTTGACCGCGGCGGCGACGGTGACCAGCATGTGCAGCGTCATCGGGGGCCGCCGATCGACGCCAGCGCGCCGTTGGAGCCGAGCAGCATCGCCAGCACCGCCACCACCAGCACGCCCACGAACACGCCGCCGGCGTAGGCCTGGACGCGGCCGGTCTGCAGCCGGCGCAGGTAACGGGCCCCCAGGCTGTAGCCATCGGCCAGGCCGTCGACGAAGCCGTCGACGAGGTGCTTGTCGACCCACTCCACCGCCCGGCCGCCCACCAGCGCCAGGCCGACGAACATCGAGCGATAGACCTCGTCGAAGTAGCCCTTGTTATGCGACCACGCGTAGGCGTACGGGAAACGGCGGTTGAACGACGCCGCGGAGAAGCGCTTCAGGGGTGGGTAGTAGAACAGCGCCGCCACCACGACGCCCAGCAGGGCAAACGTCAGCGAGAAGGCGATCGCGGGGATGTTGTCGGGCTCCACCACCGGCTTCTGGCCGTAGAAGATGAAGTTGCCAAAGCCCTCGTGGCCGAAGAGCGGCGAACCCCACAGCCCGGCCACCGCCGCCATCACCGCCAGCACGGCCAGGGGGGCGAGGATGTACGGCCCGTTCTCGTGGATCCGCTTGGGATCGAAGGCCCGGCGTTTGGCGGTCTCACCCGTGAAGACCACGAAGAAGAGGCGGAACGTGTACAGGGCGGAGAAGAAGGTGATCAGCATCGCCACGACGATGAAGGCCGGGTTGTTCATCGCGAAGACGCCGGACATGATCCCGTCCTTCGACCAGAAGCCCGCCAGCGGGAAGATGCCGGCAGCCGATACGCAGCCCACCAGGGTCGCGATGGTGGTCCAGCGCATCCGCCTGCCAAGACCGCCCATCTCCCAGATGTCCTGGGTGTGGACGGCGTGGATGACCGAGCCCGCGGCGAGGAAGAGCAGGGCCTTGAACCAAGCGTGGGTGAAGAGGTGGAACACCGCGGCGCTGTAGGCGCCCACGCCGAGGCCGAACATCATCAGGCCCAGGTGGCTGATCGTGGAGTAGGCGACGATGCGTTTGATGTCGTCCTGGCCCACGGCCCAGATCGCCGCCATCAGGCTGGTCACGGCGCCGATCGTGGCGATCATGGCGAGCGCCGCGGGGCTGGCGGCAAACAGGTCGTAGGCGCGCGCCACCAGGTACACGCCGGCGGCGACCATGGTGGCGGCGTGGATCAGGGCGGATATCGGCGTGGGGCCCTCCATGGCGTCGGGAAGCCAGACGTGCAATGGGAACTGGGCCGACTTGCCCACCGCGCCGCTGAACACCAGCATCCCCATCACGAACAGCCCCGACGTGCCCACCAGCCCCGCGGTGTAGACGTGGTGGCTGGCCAGCGAGAAGAAGTCGAGGTCGTGGAAGCGGAAGAAGATGTAGCCGATCCCGACCAGGAACGGGAAGTCGCCCAGCCGCGTTACCAGGAACGCCTTCTTGGCGGCGGCCGCCGCGCTGGCCTTCTTGAAGTAATGGCCGATCAGCAGGTACGAGCACACCCCCACCAGCTCCCAGCCGATGTAGGTTTGGAAGAAGTTGGGCGAGAGCACCAGCAGCAGCATCGAGAACGTGAAGAGCGAGATGAACGCGTAGTAGCGGACGAACCCCTCCTCGCCACGCATGTACTCCAGCGAGTAGAGCTGGATCAGGAAGCTGACGCTGCAGACAACCACCACCATCATCGCGGCGAGGGGGTCGGCCAGGATTCCCAGCGTGAGGTGGAAGTCGGCGAAGGTGATGAAGTCGGTGAAGATGCCCAGCCCCTGCTGCAGGTGCTGGGGCCGGGCCAGCTCCGCCAGCAGCACCCAGATGGAGACCAGGTCGGCGACCAGGGCGGCGATGATGCCGATCCAGGCGGAGAGGCGGCGGTTCTCGTAGGTGACGCCGAACATCACCCCGAACGCGGCGATCGGCAGCGCCAGGATCAGCCACATGTAGCCGTAGCTGTGCTGCAGGAACTCGTTCACGCCGTCACCACTTCATGAGGTCGATCTCGTCGACCCACACGGTGCCGCGGACCCGGTAGATCAGCAGCAGGATGGCGATCGCAACCGCCACCTCGGCGGCGGCGATGGTTATCACGAAGAGCGCGAACGCCTGGCCCGCAAGCGGCTGCACCGTGCCATAGCCGAAGCGGGCGAAGGCGGCCAGCGCCACGTTGGCAGCGTTGAAGAGCAGCTCCACGGACATCAGCAGGCTGATGGCGTTGCGCTTTGCCAGCAGGCCGTAGATCCCGATCGCGAAGAGCCCGGCGCTCACGACCAGGAAGTGGCCCAGGCCGATGTAAGCCCCTCCTTCCATCGCCGCCCCTCCCCTACTCGTCTTCCCGCCGGGCGAGCACGACCGCCCCGACGAGTCCGATGAGCAGCAGCACGGAGACCACCTCGAACGGGACCGCGTAGCGGTTGACCAGCTCGGTGCCGACCTCGGCCGTGGTCCCGGTGAGGCCGGGCCACTCCGCCAGGTGCCATGGCGCCGGCAGCAGCACCACCAGCAGCAGCAGGAACACCGCGGTGGCGAGCAGCGCCGCCCAGTGCCGGCCCGAGGTGTCGGCCGCCGAGGTGTCCGACATGGAGCGGCGGGTGAACATGATCGCGAACACGATCAGCACCGGCACCGCGCCGGCGTAGATCAGCAGCTGGGCCACCCACAGGAGGTCCGCGTTCATCATCAGGTAGAGCCAGGCGACGAAGAAGAACGTCGCGATCAGCGCCACCGCGGAGCGGACGATGTTGCGCATCAGCACCACCGCCAGCGCGGAACCCAGCGTGAGGATCGCCATCGCGTAGAACGCGATCGCGTAGATGAGGTTGCTGCTCACGCCTCGGCCGGGGCCTCGCCGTCGCCGCCGGCCGCCGCGGGCGCCGGGGCGGCGGCCTTCAGCGGGAGAGGCTTAGGGCCGGTCAGCTGGTCCATCTCGTACACCAGCAGGCGGCGATCGTGGGTCGCCAGCTCGAAGTCCGGCCCCAGGTGCACCGCCTTGGGGTCGGTGGGGCAGACCTCTTCACAGAGGCCGCAGTAGTAGCAGATCCCGAGGTCCACCGCGAAGCGGTCGACCACCACCTTGCGCATCGTCGGGTCCTTGTGCTCCTCCATCTTGATAGCCACCACGGGGCACACCCGCTCGCACTGGGTGCAGCCGATGCAGACGTCCTGGTGAAAGATGTGGCGGCCGCGGAAGCGGTAGCCCATCTCCGCAGCCTCGTCCGGGTACTGCACCGTGACCTTGCGCTCGAAGACGTGGCGCATGCTCACGGCGACGCTGCGCAGGATGCCGAAGCCGGGTACCGTCCGCCGCACGCTCATGTGAAGTACTGCCCGATCACGAGGACCTCGATCGCCGCGATGAAGAGGTTGAGGAAGGCCAGCGGCGTGAGGACCTTCCAGCCGAAGCTGAGGAACTGGTCGATGCGAAAGCGCGGCAGCGACGCCCGCGCCACGATCAGGACGAAGAACATCAGGTAGGCCTTGACGAAGAACCAGAGGATCGGGAAGTCGCCGATTCCGCCCGGGATGGGCGTCTGCCAGCCGCCCAGGAAGAACGTGCTGAAGACCGCCCCCAGGGTCCAGGTGGTGCCCAGCTCGGCGAGGGTGAAGAGGCCGAACATGATGCCGGAGTACTCGACGTAGTAGCCCACCACCAGTTCCGACTCGGCCTCCGGCAGGTCGAAGGGATGGACGGCATTCTCGGCCATAGCGGCGATGAGGAACACCACCGCGCCGATGATCTGGGGCCAGAGGAACCAGTGCAGGATGTCGGGCTGGAGCTCGACCACCCGCGACACCTTGAGGGAGCTCGAGAGCAGGACGATCCCCAGCACGGACATCGTCAGCGGGACCTCGAACGCCAGCAGCTGGGCGATCGCCCGCATCCCGCCCATCATCGCGTACTTGTTGTTGCTGCTCCAGCCGGCCATGAAGAGGGCCGGGAACGTGAGGCTGGTGATGGCGAACAGGAACAGAACCCCGACGTTGACGTCGGCCGCCGAGCCCCCGCGGCTGAACGGGATCACCATGTACGCCATCACGAACGGGAAGACCGCCAGGACCGGCGTGACGATGAACAGCACGCGGTCGGCGCGACGGGGCACCATCGCCTGCTTGAGGATCATCTTGATGGCGTCGGCGATGAACTGGAGCAGGCCGGCGGGGCCGACCCGGTTGGGGCCGTAGCGGTCGGAGATGAACGCCAGCTCGCGGCGGAACGCCCAGCTCATCAGGCCGCCGTTGGCCAGCGCGAAGTTGGCCACCGCGAAGACCACGATGAACGCCAGCAGCCCGTCCAGCCAGATCCCCCGGAGGCCGAGGCCGTAGAGGGACTGCCGCAGCCAGTTGCCGACGGCGCTGACGTCGTCGAAACCAATCACTGACGAACCGCTCCGCTCACCTGTCGACCTCACCCATGTTGATGTCGATCGAGCCGAAGATCACGATCATGTCGGCCAGCTTCCAGCCGCGGATCATGTCCGGCAGCGCGGTGAGGTTGATGAA
>JAXDLV010000229.1:0-15913 GCA_034666445.1 Chloroflexota bacterium
GGCCCTCGCTCGCGGCCTGGTCGACGTCACCTGCCCGCGGGCGGAGCTCGACAGCACGGTCGCGGCGCTGGTCGACGACATCGTCGGCGGCGCGCCGATCACCGTGCGCAGCGCCAAGCGGATCATCAACACCCTCCTCGCTGAGGAGGGCCAGGGTCGCGAGCTGGACCCCGCGACGGAGGCCGAGCTGCTCCAGCTGACGGTCGACGCCCACACCTCGGCCGACGTTCGCGAGGGCCTCACGGCATTCTTCGAGCGCCGCAGGCCGCGCTTCGAGGGTCGCTGATGCCGGGCTGGGCCTACTTCGTCGTCGGCTTCATCATGCTCGCCCTGGTGCTGCTCACGTTCCGGCGCAACACCACGGTGAAGCACACCACCAGGGCCGAGTACGGCGGCGACTTCGGCGGCGTCCTCGACGAGGTCGACCCCGCGATGGAGGCCCTCCGGGAGGCCGTGCGCGAGGGCCAGGAACGCCCGGTGGCCATGTCAGCGGCCCGGGCGCGCTCGCGCGTCAAGGACGCGATCGCCACGCTGGACCGCCTGGAGGTGCCGGCGTCGCTGGCCGACGAGGAGTGGTCGGAGCTGGAGCAACTTCGGGTGAGCCTGCGCCAGGCCATGGAGAACTACGAATGGGCCGCCCGGATCGCCGAGACCACGGACCTGATCGAGAACGCGGGGCTGCGCCGCGGCTTTGACGCCCTGGTGGCGGCCGGCGACCAGCTGGCGGTCGAGTGCCGTCTCCAGCTGGTGGCGCTGCGCCCGGCGGACGGCGCCCCCGCCGGGGAGGTCTAGACCGCCGCCAGCTCGGTGCGGAAGAAGTCGACCGTGCGGGGGATCCCCTCGGCCAGCGGAACCGCCGGCTTCCACCCCATGCGCTCGCGGATGAGGCTGTTGTCCACCGCGCTGCGCTGCTGCTCGCCTGGCTTGGCCTCGCCGTGCTGCCCGGGGTCGGTCGAGCCGGCGGCGGCCGCGATCATCGCATGGACCTGGTTGACGTCGGTCTCCACGCCCGTGCCGACGTTGAAGCTGCCGCAGGCGTCGCTGCGAAGGGCGGCGGCGAAGGCGTCCACGACGTCGCCGACGTACACGTAGTCGCGGGTCTGCCTGCCGTCGCCGTTGATGGTGGGCGTGCGGCCGGCCAGCAGGGCGCGGGCGAAGATGGCGACCACACCGGCCTCGCCGTGGGGGTCCTGGCGCGGGCCGTACACGTTGCCGAGGCGCAGCGCCGCGTAGCTGAAGCCGTAGATGGTGCGATAGACGTGGAGGTAGTGCTCCACCGACAGCTTGGCGGTGCCGTAGGGGGAGACCGGGGCGGCGGCGTACGTCTCCGGGGTGGGGATCTCGTCGGCGTCGCCGTAGATCGCCCCCCCGGTGGAGGCGAACAGGAAGCGCTTCACGTCGTGGTTGCGGCACGCCTCGACCAGGCCGATGCTGCCCAGGATGTTGACGCGGGCGTCGAACAGGGGGTCCTCCACCGAGCGCCGCACGCTGATCTGCGCCGCCAGGTGGCACACGGCGTCGGGCTTCTCGCGGTTGACCACCCGGTCGATCCAGCGGCTGTCGAGCTCCATCTGGTAGAAGTTGGCCGCCGCCGGCACCTGCTCGCGCTTGCCGCTGGAGAGGTCGTCCAGCACGACCACGTGGTGACCGTCAGCCACCAGCCGGTCAGCCAGGTTGGACCCGATGAACCCGGCGCCGCCGGTGACCAGAACCTTCATCGGCGTGAGGAGCGGTCCAGCAGCGGCGTGCGCCGCGGCGTCGCCGGGGTCTTGCCCACCTTGCCCAGGCGCTCCCGAGACTCGCGCTCGGCGAGGATCTTGGCGACGCGGGCAAACGTCGGGCTCGGTTGCGCGCCCCGACTGTCCCAGCGCTTGACCTTGAAGATCGCCTTCACCGCGCTGTATGGCACGCCGATGCGCCGCCGCACCATCCGGTCGGGGTCGAGCAGGCTGTAGATGATCCCGTGCGGCCCGCCCAGGGTGTCGCGCCCCGCGTAGGCCCGGATGATCTCGTGGTCGCTGAAGTGGATGACCACCTTGGCCTGCGCCGGGAGGTCGCCCTCGCCCACCTCCTCCTCGCCGCCGAAGACCAGGTACTTGATGCTGCTGAGGGGCGCGATCAGCTCGCGGTTGTTGCCACCGGGCTCGATCGCGGTGAGGTTGAGCACGGGGCTCTGGAAGTCGATCAACGGCGCCTCGGCGGGGACCACCTCGCCGTCGAGGAATGCGACCAGTACCTCAGGCAAGGCGCGGGACCGAAATCACATCGCCGATTATCCACACCCGCAGGCCCCCGTCCCGATCTCAACGATCCTTTACATACCTGGCACAGCGCCTTGACTGGTGGCCTCGGAACGCTGTTGTACGCTGGGCCAGCCGAATACATCCGGTTCGGCGCTTTACAGGTACCCCCCGATCAGAATTTCTCTCCTTACCCTACGGCGTCGTCTCCGGCGCGATCGATCGCGTGGGCAGTCGATGGTGGAGTTCGCCCTCATCTTTCCTGTCGTGATATTCGCGGTGTTTGGCATCGTCGAGTTCAGCCTGATGATGTTCAGCGTGGGCAGCTCGCGCTGGGCCGCAGCCGAGGGTGGCCGCATCGTCAGCGAGCAGGGCATCCAGTCGCGCAAGTGCAGCGACGTCGCCGGCTGCGTCCGCCTCGGCCGCGCCCCCGCCTCGGCCTGCGACGCCGACTGCCAGGCCATCAGCACGATCAACATCACGCCGATCGGCACCACGTCCTTCGCGGCGGTCGACGAGATCGACGTGCAGAAGCTCGCGGTGGCCTCCAACGGCGCCCTTTCCAACGACATTTCTGGCGCCTGCAGCCCGAACGGCTGCATTAACAAGTACACGCTCGGCGGCGGGAACATCGCCGGCTGGACGAACAACTACCCGCCGGGCACGCGGGGGGTGACGCTCGGTTCGGCGGACTACGTCTCCGTCACGATCCGCTACCACTACCCGTGGAAGACAGGGTTGATGACGCGGTTCCCGGTGCCCAACCTGGTGGCCACGTACGCCATCCGGTTGGAGCCGCAGAAGTTCGGCCCATGAGGATGTTTCGAAGGTGCCGTCAGCGGGGCCAGGCGCTGGTCGAGACGGCCCTGATCCTGCCGGTCTTCATCGCCCTGGTACTGGGCGCCTACGACACGTCGATCATGGCCTCGGACCACGTCCAGATCGTCACCGGGGCGCGCCATGGCGCCCGGATCGCCTCCCAGCTCGGCGGCCGCCAGAACAACCCGGCGCCGCCGGCCTCCCACAACTGCGAAGGCACGCTGGCGAGCACCGTTGCCGTGGCCACGATCGACCGGCAGATCGTCCAGACGGTGATCGCGGCGACCCTCAACACGACCTATGCCACGATCAACGAGATCGACATCTACCGGCCGAACAACGCCAACGGCCGCTACGTCAGCGGTGACCTGATCAACCGCTATAACGGCAGCGGGACGCTGATCGGCGGCACCACCTTCCCCCTGACGGCGCGCTGCCAGGGTCCGCTGGGTTTCGAGACCTCGATCGGGGTGATGGTGCAATGGACCTATAGGCCCGCCAACGGCATCCCCGGTCCGACGGTCGTGTTTTCGACGGCCAACAACAACGCCCCGTGGGCGGTGGAGAAGATGACCCTCTGCACGGACAACTGCGTCCCGTGATCGTCTCCGCCCTCCGTCGCGCCATGGCCCAGCGCGGGATGCGCGGCCAGACCGTGGTCATCGGCGCCTTCGCGCTGGTGGTGCTGGTCGGCGTCGTGGGTCTTGCGGTCGACGGCGCCGTGGCCTACGGCTACAGCGTCAGCCTGGAGCGCGGCGCGGCGGCCGCGGCGCTGTCGGGAGTTTCCTACCTGCCCGCCAAGCCGGGTCCCGGCGGAGCCACGCCCAACGCCACCACCAGGGCGCTCGACGAGGCCAAGCGCAACGGTTTCGACCCAGCCGACCCCAGTTGTCGCTGCACGGTCTCGATTACAACCACCAACAACGGCAAGGACCTGGTGGTGACCATCGGCCAGACGGTGCCGACGTTCTTCATGCAGGCGCTGGGCGTCCCGCCCTTCCCGGTCAGCCGCACGGCGGAGGCGGGCTACCGCCCGCCCATCCGGTTGGGGTCCCCGGACAACCAGTTCGGAAGCACCGTCTCCCAGATCGGGACGGCGGGCAACTTCTACGTCCTCCGCACCAAGGCCTGGAGCGTGAGCGGCTACCGCGCCGAGGGCGACGCGTACACCCCGGATCCCACTCAGGACACTAGCCCGGGCTCGACCGACGTCCACGCCATCAGCCGCAGCCAGGGCAGCGAGAGCCAGGACTCCCTGATCACCGCGCTGCCCGCCAGTGACCGCGGCGGCCAGAACTTTCGCATCGTGGTGCCGTCGGGGGCCGGCGGCGGCGAGCTGCAGGTCTACAACGCCGGCTTCGGCCCGAACATGGTTGGCAACGAGAACTCCTGTGAGAATTGGCTGAACTTCGCCAGCACGGCGGGCAAGTGCAACGGCGACCCGACCCAGAACCTGAAGGAAAACGACGGCGCCCACGTCCAGTGCACCGGTGACTGCTCGGGCCAGAAGTCGACGTACAGCGCCGTCATGTACACGCTGTTCAAGGTGAATGACGAGCTTCTGCGCAGCACCGACCAGGTCATGGTGCAGACCAAGATCTACCCGGTCGACGCTTCCAACTACAACGCCAACCCGCCCACCTACCTCAACGTCCATACGGGGCAGACGATCACCCAGACGTACTTGGCCAGCGGCGCCCCCGCGAACATGAAGACCTACCACTCCTGGACCAACATCGCGAACGAGAACGGGGGCAGCGATCCCGGGATGGTCAGCCGTGCCGGGGTCGGCGTTTGCAGCGGCAGCTGCGGCTCGCTCCAGCCCGGAACCTACCGCCTCCGGGTTGACCTCCTCGACGCGGATGGCAACATCACCCAGGCGTCGTTCCGCAGCGCCAGCCGCGCGAACCACGCATACGCCCTTCGGATCGTGAACCCCGGGACACTGCCCAACGCTGCCTCCACCCCCAACGTCTGCATCGGCAGTGGCGGGGTCAAGTGCACCGTGGGTGGCTGGGAGGACGCTGTGATGGTCAGCACGCTGAGCTCGGTCAGCGCGGTCAGCGACAACTATTTCCCGCTCTTCGAGCTGCCCGTGGAGTACGCCGGCAGCACGGTGAATATCGACCTCTTCGACTTCGGCGACGTGTCGGTCAGCAACAACGTCTCGATCATGGACCCCACGCGCACGGGCTTCACCCTGCCCGACGGCTCGGTTGCGGGCATCGCCAACGCCACCGGTCTGACGATCACCGACCGTGGCAACGGCCGTAACACGAGCCCATCAGTGCAGCACCTGTGTGCAGGTTCAGGTGGCGCCGGGCAGTGCCCTAACGGAACTGCCCCGGCTGGCACCAACGACGTTCCCCACATCGGCGGCGCCACGCTCGCGACCTATTGCACCCGTGGCTGCAGCCCCACCAACCAGCCGTACAACGGCACCTGGATCCGGGTCTCGATCCCGGTGCCCAGCACGTACAACCCCGGCACCGACGATTTCTGGTGGGCGCAGTACCACATGCAGGGCACCTCGGTTGACACCTTCTCGATGGCGGTGTCCGCCGACGGCGGCCCCGTCCACCTGATCAGCAGCTAGATCAACCAGGAGTCGGGCCCGGCGGCGGCCGGTTTCGGTGAGAATACGGGGCCATGACGGACCCGCTGGACCATATTCGGCGCCTCGCCCACGAGATCGGGGCGCGTCCGTCAGCCGGTGAGGGGGAGCGACGGGCGGCGGCCTACATCCGCGCGGAGCTGGAGAAGTTCGGCTACCTGGTCAAGACCGAGCCTTTCCGCTCGCCGCGCAGCTTTGGCCACGTCTACATCCCGATCTACCTCCTGGCGCTGGGGGGCTTCGTGATCGGGGTGGTGATGGACCGCGCCGCGCTCGGGCTGCTGCTCAGCGGCATCGCGCTGGTGACCTTCCTCGGCGAGAACACCACCGCGCTCAAGCTGGCGAGCGCAGTCGTGCCCAAGTGGCGCAGCCAGAACGTGGTCGCCCGCCTCGCGCCGCGAGAGCTGCCCCGCCGCCGGCTGGTCCTGGCCGCCCACTACGACACCACCAAGGCGGGCCTGCTGTGGCACCCGCGGTTGGTGAAGCGCTTCCGGCTCTCATTCCTGGTGCTGACCTGGAGCATGGCCGCGGTGCCGGCGGTGATGGCCGTGTCGGCGGCCGCGGGGATCAAGGTGCTGCTCTTCGCGGCGGTCCCGTTCGCCCTCGTCGTGGCCTACGGCCTGGTGGTGCTCGTCCACCGCGAGCTCTTCTTCAAGCACGTCGCCGGCGCGAACGACAACGCCAGCGGGGTGGGTGTGGTCCTCAGCCTGGCTGAGGCGCTCGCCATCGACCCGCCCCCCGACACCGAGGTGGTGGTGCTGGCGACGGGCGCCGAGGAGGCCGGCATGGTGGGCATGCAGGCTTTCCTCAAGAAGCACGCGGACGAGATGGAGCGGGCCTGGCTGATCAACGTCGACAACGTCGGTGCCGGCGACGTCTTCTACACCACCGAGGAGGGCATGCTCCTCAAGCACAAGACGGGCAAGGAGCTGCGCCACCTCGCGGAGAAGATCGAGACCCTCCCCGGCATGGAGATCAGCGGCCGCCCGTTTCGCACCATGAGCAACGACACCGAGCCCGTCCTGCTGCGCCGCATCGAGGCCATCACGGTGATGGCCGCCACCGATGGCGTGCCGGTCAACTGGCACTGGCCGACGGACACGGCCGAGAACATCGACCCAGACAGCGTGGACACCGCCTACCGCTTCGTGGAGGCGATGGTCCGCAGGCTGATCGCCTGAGGAGCTAGCCCCCGGACTTCCGCGCGGTGGGCTTGCGCCGCGTCGTCCGCCTGGCGGTGGACTTCCGGGTCGCCGCCTTCGCGGTCGCCTTGCGTGCGGCGCCGGCGGGCCTGGTCGCCGTCTTCGTGGTCGCCTTGCGCGCCGTCGGCTTCTTGCGCCCCGGAGCCTTCCGCGCCGTTGCCTTCTTCCGCGCGGTCGCCTTCTTGCGGGTGGCGGCGGCCTTCCTCGCCGGCGCCTTGCGCCCGGTGCCGCCGATGCCGGTCGCCCGGCGCAGCTCGGCCTCCAGGGCCCGGAGCCGGCGGTCGATGTCCGACGCCTTGACGGTGCGCCCGGACAGGGTCTCGACCTGCTTGGTCAGGCGTGTTTCCAGGGTGCGGTAGCGACGCTCGAGCCCGCCGAGGGTGGTGTTGAGGTCGCGCAGCCGGGCGCGGAGGTTGCGCAGCTCGACGTCGCGACGCTTCTCGATGACGTTGACCGCGTCCTGGACCGATTCGCGCACGCGCTTGGCGGCGTCCTCGGCGCGTCCCTGCGCGCCCGAGATGATCTGCTGGCCGCCTTCGACCAGGTCCTGTACGGCGGGTGTCCCCATGGGGCCCGTGCGCCGGGAACGGGACCGCGAGCTGTTGGCCATGGGTGCTCCTCCTGGGCTGTCGATGAGATCGTCCCCCGCTCAGCTTCGCCCCATCATTGCAGCCCCCCTCCGGGGTGTCAAACGACTTCGCGGGGAGTTCGCGTGGGGCGTGCGCGCCTATATAATCCGGACCGATGTTGATGCAGTGCGTCACGGGGGACGCGCGTGGCTGACGCCAAGCCCAGGGCCAAGGCCCGGGCCACCTCTCGCACACGGCGCAAGCCCGCCCGGCGGCCGGCCGCGACGACTACCACCAGCGCCCCCCGCGGCACCCGCGCGACCGGCTGGCTCGACCGCAAGTGGCTGGAGCTGGTCTTCTCGGTGGTGCAGGCCCCGGTGGGGCTGGCGCAGTCGCAGACGGAGCGCCTGGTCGGCGAGCTGGTCAAGACCGGTGACATCGGCCAGCGCGAGGCGGAGCGCCTGGTCAACGAGCTGCGCGCCGCCGGCGAACGCGCGCAGGGCCGCGCGGAGGTGGAGGCCGGCAGGCTGGACCGCTTCATAGAGGGCCGCATCGAGGATGTCCTCAACCGCGTCAACATACCGACCCGCACCGACATCGAGCGCCTCAACAGCAGCGTCGAGGTGCTGACCGCCAAGGTCGAGGCACTGGTGAGCCGCCAGGCCGCCGAGGGCCGAGGGGGGTCGCGCTGACACCCGCCTCGCGACGCCCGGCCGCGGTCCGCCGCCCGCAGGCCCAGCCCCCGGTCGGCGACAGCCCGCCGCGGCTGATCAAGAAGTACTCCAACCGCAAGCTCTACGACACCAGCTCGCGGCGCTACATCACCCTCGAACGCATCGGTGAGCTGGTGCGCGAGGGCGAGACCATCCAGGTGGTCGACCGCACCAGCGGCGAGGACCTCACGGCGGTCACCCTCTCCCAGGTGGTGCTGGACAACGAGCGCAAGCGCCACGGCGCCGTGCCCGAGGCGCTGCTGCAGCAGCTGGTGCGGTCGCCGGGCGAGGTCTTCAAGGAGGCGGTGCGGCAGTCCATCACCGCCGGCCAGAACCTGATCCAGCAGGCCGAGGAGCGCGTCGTCCAGCAGCCCGAGGCGGCCATCGAGGAGGCGCGTCGGACCCTGCAACGCATCCGCATCCCGGGCCAGGGCGACGTGGAGCGCCTGGAGCTGAGGGTGGCCGAGCTCACCGAGCGTGTCGAGGCGCTGGCCGGCGCCCTGGAGCGGCTCCAGCCCGGCGTCACCGCCACGGGCGCCAAGCCCCGCGCCGCCGCCAGGGCCAAGCCCCGGGCGCGCAGCGCCACCCGGCGCAAGCCGGCGCGGCGTCGCGACGGCGGCACCGCCACGCGGGGCGCCGCCTGATGGGCCGCACCGCGCTGGTGCTCTCCGGCGGCGGCCTGTCGGGTGCGGTCTATCACATCGGCGCGATGCGCGCCCTCAACGACGCGCTGCTGGATCGCTCCGTCAACGACTTCGACATCTACGTCGGCACCAGCGCCGGCGCAGTGATCGCATCGTGCCTCGCCCAGGGCGTCCGGACCAAGGACCTGCTGAGGGCGATATCGATGCAGGCGGGGCCGCTCAACCTCCACCGCGGCGACGTCTTCCTGCCCAACTACCGGGAGTTCGCGGGCAAGCTGCTGGGTCTGCCCGCCACCACCGCCTGGGCGTTCTGGCACGCGCTTCGCCACGTGGGGGACATGGACGTCATCGACTTCGTGGCGCTGTTTGCGGACGCCCTGCCGTCGGGCTTCTTCGAGAGCACGGCGACGGCCCGCTACCTGGAGCGCGTCTTCGAGCTCACCGGCGGCACCAACGACTTCCGCCGGCTGCAGAAGGAGCTGGTGCTGATCGCCACCGACCTGGACAACGGCGCCCGCACCGTGTTTGGCAACGGCCACAACGACCGCGTGCCCATCTCTATGGCGGCCGCCGCCTCGGCCGCGGTGCCGGTGCTCTACACCCCCGTCCGGATCAACGGCCGCGACTACATCGACGGCGGCCTGCGGGGCACGGCCAGCATCGACCTCGCCATCGAGCAGGGGGCCGAGCTGGTGATCTGCGTCAACCCGCTGGTGCCGTACGACAACAGCGCCCGCAGCATTCCCAAGCTGGGCCCGGACGCCCGCAACGTCAGCGACAAGGGCTTCAGCGCGATCATCAACCAGATCACGCGGATCAGCCTCCACGCCGGCCTCCAGTACCACCTCAAGCAGGTTCGCCGCGCCCACCCGGGGGTCGACATCATCGAGATCCAGCCGCGCAACACCGACGCCCGGATGTTCTTCAACAACCCGATGCGCTTCAGCTCGCGGATGCTGATCGCGCGGCACGGCTACGAGTCGGTGATCGTGGAGCTCGACGAGCACTTCGAGCGCAACCGCGAGGTCCTGGCCCGCCACGGCCTCACGGTGCGGCGCTCGCTGGTGCGCGAGCACCTGCGCCTCATCAAGCGCGCCGCCTACGACCCGCGCGTCATCTCCCACGTCCTCCAGGCGCGCACCAGCGGGCCGCTCACCGTGGGCGCCCGCGACGCGCGCTGGGACCGGCTGGAGTCCACCCTCGAGCTGCTGGACCGCGAGGTCTCCTTCCGGCGCAGCGCCGAGGCTGAGACGGCGAAGCCCAGGCCCGCGTCGAGGGCGCGCCGGCCCCGAGCGACCGCTGCCGCCGCACCCCCCCGCCGTCGACGCGCCGCCGCCCCGCGGCTTCGCGTCGTGACCGCCCGCAAGGCGAGCTGACCCCGCCCGGCCGCGGTCGGGCTACTCCGTGTTGCTGTAGACGAACGGCCGGCGTGCCACCACGGCCGTGATGGGGATGTTGCCGTCGGGTGCCACGCTCACGTCGCCGCGGGCCTTGAGCGTGCCAACGATCGGCTCGGTGCCCGCGCTCAGCTTCCCCGGGTCGCCGATCACCGCGAAGTCGTAGGGGGCCGCCACGGCGTGGCCGTCGATCGTCAGGCGACCGTCGGACTCGGCGATCACGCTCTTCGCGGTCAGGCGCACGCCGTTGACGGCGATCGCCTCCGCGCCCAGCTGGCGGAGGGCGTTGGCCAGGTCGGACAGCTCGAACACCTGGAGGCCGAAGCCGACGTGGAGCCGCACGCCGGGGCCGTGGACCGCGATGGTGCCGTCCAGGACCTGCAGCTGCGTGAGCTGCTCCTGCAGCGCCGCCACGCCCGCGGGCTGGTTGGAGTCCACCGCCCCCTGCAGCTTCTGCTGCTGCTGGGTCAGCGAGAGCCTGGTGTCGACCAGCTTCTGGTTGGACTGCGCCAGCCCGGTGATGAGGAGCCCCAGCGTCACGTTGTCCTGGCCGCTGAGAAGCTTCTCCGCGGTTGCCTGGGAGCGCACCTGGATCGTGAACAGGAAGCCCAGCACCAGGATCGTGATGATGAAGATCACCACCTGGCTGCGGGGGACGCGGCGGCTATCCAGCAACGGCGTACTTCTGCACGGTGGCGCCGACGAAGGCGGGCAGGTCGAGGCTGCGCTCCGCCTGCCAGCTCAGCTTCAGCTGGTAGAGGTCGCTGCGGTCCTTGAGCTCGGGCAGGTTGGACTTGTCGTCGAGGGCGTCCGTGAAGCGCGAGCTGTCGCCGATGGCCTCGACCCGGTACGGCGACTGCAGGTGGACACCGTTGAGCAGGACGTCGGTGCCGGCGACGTAGAAGCTGCTGGAGGCAACCACCCGCTGGCCGTTGACCGCCACGCCCTCCGCGCCCGCGGCCCAGAGCAGGCTGACGACGTCCTGGATGTCGAGGTACTTCACCTGCCAGTCGCGCTTGTTGTCGCCGGGGACGTGGGGGTCGTTGCCGTTGGCCAGGATCACTGAGACGCCCGGCCCCGTGGCCCGCGTCAGGCCGGCGGCGGCCTTGGCGTCCTTCTCCTGCTCCTCCAGCGCCCGCGCCTGGGCCGAGCTGCCCGCCAGCCGCTCGTTGAGGCCCTTGATCTGGTCCTGGATCGCCTGGATCTGGCTCCGCAGGTTGCCGTTGTCCTGCTCCAAAGACTGGGCGCTGTCGACCAGCTGCTGGTCGCGGGCGACGCGGTTGGACGCCGGCGTCAGGCTGGTCTTCAGCTGGGCCGTCACCGCCGTCGCCAGCAGGAAGGTCACCGCGAGGATGGTGATGATGCGGGTCCGGTTGGGCCCCGTGAACGCAGAGGTATTCATATGGCGGCCTGTTGGGGGATGATATTCGTATGACGCCGGCCCAGGCCGAAAGCGCATACGCGATCGCCCAGGAGCAGTTCGACCGGGCCGCCGATGTCCTCGACCTCGACGGCGACCTGCGCAAGGTCCTGCGCGAGGTCAAGCGCGAGCTGACCGTCCACTTCCCGGTCCTGATGGACAACGGTGAGATCGAGATGTACACCGGCCACCGGGTGCAGCACAACATCGCCCGCGGCCCGGCCAAGGGTGGCCTTCGCTTTCACCCCAGCGTCACCCTCGACGAGATCAAGGCGCTGGCCATGTGGATGACTTGGAAGTGCGCCGTGGTGGGGCTGCCCTACGGCGGCGCCAAGGGTGGGATCGTGGTCAACAGCAAGGCGCTGAGCCTGGCCGAGCAGCAGCGCATGGTGCGCCGCTTCGCCACCGAGATCTCCATCATCGTCGGCCCCGAGTCCGACATCCCCGCTCCCGACGTGGGCAGCAACGAGCAGATGATGGCGTGGTTCATGGACACCATATCCATGCACCGTGGGTACTCCGTCCCGGCCACCGTCACCGGCAAGCCGAAGGCGGTGGGCGGCTCGGAGGGGCGCGCGGAGGCGACCGGGCGGGGGCTCTCCTTCTGCGTGATGGAGGCCATGGACAAGGCGGGCATCCGCGGCCCCGGCTCCACCGCCGTGGTCCAGGGCTTCGGCAACGTCGGCCGGGTGTCGGCGAGGCTGCTGGCCCAGGAGGTGGGCATGAGCGTGGTCGCGGTGAGCGACTCGACCTCGGGCATCTTCAACGGGCATGGCCTCGACATCGTCGAGGTGGAGACGTACAAGGATCGCAACGGCTCACTCGAGGGCTACCCTGGCGCGGAGTCGATCGGGCCGGAGGACATCCTGGGCCTCGAATGCACGGTCCTGGTGCCCGCCGCCCTGGAGGCGGTGATCACCCGGGCCAACGCCGACGCCGTCCACGCGCGGATCGTGGCGGAGGGCGCCAACGGGCCCACCACGCCGGAGGCCGACGACATCCTCGGCGGGAAGGGCGTGATGGTCATCCCCGACATCGTCGCCAACGCCGGTGGCGTCACCGTCTCCTACTTCGAGTGGGTGCAGGACCTGCAGGAGTTCTTCTGGGAGGAGGCCGAGATCAACCAGCGACTGCGGCACATCATCACGCGCGCCTTCAACGACGTTTACCGCATCAGCCAGGAGCGGCAGCTCCCCATGCGCACCGCGGCCTACGTCGTGGCGGTGGACAAGGTCGCCCAGGCCACCGAGGTGCGAGGGATCTATCCCTGACGGTTTCTAATTCCCGGCGGTAATCCTTGAAGTCGATGCAACAGAAACCCCCACCTCAAGCGTTGGAATGAGCGTGACCTCGACAGGCCTGGTTCGATCCGTGGCGATCTCGCTGATCCTCGCCGGCCTGATCATGGCCGGCCGGATCGGCCTGCAGGTCAACCAGCAGGCCGCCCAGCAGTCGGCCCAGGACAAGGCGTGGTCCAACTTCGTCGAGGCCGCCGCGGGCCAGAGCAACGCGGAGGCCGCGCCGCCGCCCACCCCTGGCGACGAGCTGCCCGCCAACGTCTACCTCAAGCTCACGCTACCGAAGGTCGACCGCTCCATGGTGGCGGTCAACGGCGACTGGAACAGCCTCAAGGTCGCGTCGATGGTCCACTACCGGGACTCGCCCGCTCCCGGCCAGAAGGGCAACGTCCTGGTGGCCTTCCACCGCGAGCCGAACTGGCTCGACATCAACAGGGTGGGCGCCGGTGACGAGGTCAAGATCCAGACGCTCGACAAGAAGGTGTGGACCTACAAGATCGAGTTCGTCCGCACCGTGAGCCCCCGCGACGTTGACCTGCTCAAGCCCACCGACGGCAACGACCTGACCCTGATCACGTGCGACCCGCCGTGGCAGGACTACAACCGGATGCTGTTCCGCGCCCACCTGGTGGAGGCGCCCCCGACTTAGCGGCGGCCGACGCGGCTGTGGAAGACGCCTTCGATGAAGGTGCAGTGCTGGGTGAAGCCGAGGTTGCGATAGGTTGCCAGGGCGACGTCGTTGCCCTGCCGAACGTTGAGAACCACCTCTTCGCAGCCCATCCGCAGCAGCTCCTCCGCCACGGCCGTCGTGGTGGTCGAGGCCAGGCCCCGGTTGCGGTGGGAGATGTGGGTGAGGACATTGCCGATCGCGCCGACGCCGTAGGCCGGCGACACGGCGTGGGTGCCCGCCACCGAGACCAGGTCGTCGCCGTGGTAGACGCCGAAGTAGACGCCGCGGGTGAGCTGCGCGGGGAGCTGGTGGTTGTCGGTCCACATCCCGTAGAGCCTGGCCACGGCGTCGAGGTCGTCGATCCCCAACCGGGAGACGGCCACCTCATGTCGCGGGCGGAGGCTGCCGGCGTCGACGCGGAGGCGGCGCATGGCGTACGCGGTGCTCACATGGAAGTGCTGTTCCAGCGCGGAGAGCACCTCGCCCTGGACCGCGAACACGCCCGAGGCCGGGGTGGCGGGCAGCCGGGTGAGCAGCCGCTCGACCCCGGCCGGGTCGCCGGCGCCGAAGACGCTCACGAGCTGCGGCAGCTGCGCCAGGAGCACCAGGCTGGTGGCGGTGCCACCGCCGGGCTCGGTCCAGACGCCGGTGGGAACGTCCGCGGCGGGGTCGATGTAGCCGAGGGCGTAGGCGCCCCAGGTGCGGTCTCGCAGAAGGAAGTCGACTGCGTTTGAGGGCCCCGGCGCACCGACCGCCGGCGTGGTCTCGGAGAGGGTCATGCTCGAATGTTAGGTGCTAGAATCCGCGGAAATTCTTTCCTCTTTAGGAGGCGTCATCAGAGACAGCAGGCTTCGACGCAACGTCCCGGTCACCCAGCCAAGGATGGCGGGTGCCGGCAAGGATGGCGCCAGTACGCCCCGCGATTGCATATCGCGGGGTGTTTTCGTATCGAGGGTCCAGCCGTGACGCTCGAGACGCAGGTCGCACCGCCAGTGGCCGCCGTTGACGGCCTGCCCCTCGGTCGCGCCAAGCGCGCCCGGCGCGCCTACGGCTTCGACGAGGTCGCGCTGGTCCCTGGCCGGGTCACCATCAACCCCGAGGAGATCGACATCACCACCGAGATCGGTGGCGTGAAGCTCGACATCCCGATCCTCGCCTCCGCCATGGACGGCTCGGTCGACGTCGACTTCGCCATCGCGATGGGCAGGCTCGGCGCGCTGGCGGTGCTCAACCTCGACGGCGTCCAGACCCGCTACGAGGACCCCACAGAGGTCCTCCAGCAGATCGCCGACGCCAGCCCGGAAGAGATCAACGTGCTGATCCAGAAGATCTACCAGGCGCCTGTCAAGGACGAGCTGATCGGCCGTCGGATCCGCGAGATCAAGGCCGCGGGGGTGATGGCCGCGGTGTCCACGATCCCCCAGCGGGCGGCGCAGCGCGCCGGGCTGATCGCGGAGGCGGGCGCCGACCTCATCTTCGTCCAGGGCACCGTGCTCACCGCGCGCCACATCAGCAAGGCCTACAAGCAGCTGTCGTTCCGGGAGCTGACCCGGGACTCGGCGGTGCCGATCGTCGTGGGCAACTGCGTCGACTACCACACCGCTCTGGAGCTGATGGAGGAGGGCATCGCCGGCATCCTCGTCGGCGTCGGGCCCGGCGCCGCCTGCACCACGCGCGGCGTGCTGGGCGTGGGCGTGCCCCAGGTCACCGCCACCAGTGACGTGGCCGCCGCCCGCAACGACTACCAGGAGCGGACCGGCCGCCGCGTCCCCGTCATCACCGACGGCGGGATGCGCATCGGCGGCGACGTCTGCAAGGCGTTCGCGTCGGGTGCCGACGCGGTGATGATCGGCAGCATCTTTGCCGCCACCACCGAGGCCGCCGGACATGGGTACCACTGGGGGATGGCCACGCCCGACCCCAACCTGCCCCGCGGCACCCGCATCCACGTCGGCACGAAGGCCAGCATCTCGGAGGTGCTGGTTGGCCCCGCCCACGTCGACGACGGCACCCAGAACCTGAGCGGCGCAATCCGCTCCTGCATGGGCGTCTGCGGCGCGCGCAACATCGCGGAGTTCCAGGACGTGGAGATGGTGATCGCCCCCGCGATCGTCAGCGAGGGCAAGCAGGCCCAGTCCGCCCAGCGCGTCGGCATGGGGGCGCGGGGCTAAGGCCCCGCAAAATGATCGAGGTCGCCCAGCCCGCCGCCGAGCGCCTCCGCCATGAGCTGCATTCCATAGCAGATGCCGAGGATGGGCACGCCCAGCTCGTACAGGCCGGGGTCGGGGTGAGGCGCGCCGTCCTCGTACACCGACGCCGGGCCGCCG
>JAXDLV010000230.1:0-20471 GCA_034666445.1 Chloroflexota bacterium
AGCCGGGGAGAGATTCGAAAGAAGCACGCCGAGGGAACCGCGCCGCGCTAATCTGCAGTCGTTATTCAGCCCGGAGTGTCAAGGAGCTACCGAAGGTCGTCCGTCAAGTAGCTACCGAAGCTCTATAGGCCACCACCCGTTTTTTTTGCGAATTCATAAACCACCGACCCTGGCATTACGCAGCTGAGCCGCCGGCCGCGCGACCGGCGGCTACAGCTCAGGCCCCCTCTCGGACTTCGATGACCTCGTCGGCCAGGAGGCCGTGGGCCTCGCGGTGGACAGCCACCGCGGCCTCCTTGCTGGGGGCGTCGACCAGGCAGAAGACCTTTCCAGTGCCCTCGTCGAACCAGTACTTCAGGTACTTCGCCCCGTGGCGGTGCTGGACCTCGAGGTCCTTCTCGTGGGCGCCGGCGACGGCCTCCGCGGTCAGGCCGTCGACCTTGTTGTGGTAGTCCATGAATAGCGGCATTCGCTGTCTCCTAAAGTTGCGGCGCCAACCGAGCGCCTGCTGTCGTTGCCCGCCCATGGGACCACCCGGGGCGTTCCCGGGGCGTTCCCAGCGTCGGCTACGATCTCGGGCATGGCGCGGTTCGTCGTGCAGGTCCTGGGGGATTTCCGAGTCAGCGTGGATGGGGAGGAGGTGCCTCGGGACGCCTGGCGCACGCGGCGCGCCGCCGACCTGGTCAAGGTCCTCGCCCTCGAGCCCGGCCACGCCCTCCACCGCGAGCAGCTGATGGACACGCTGTGGCCCGACCTCGGGGCTGACGCCGGGGGGTCCAACCTGCGCAAGGCGATCCACCATGCGCGGCGGGCCATGGGCGCTGAGGAATCGATCGAGGCGCGCGAGGGGATGCTGTCGCTCTGGGGCGGCGACGTGGACGTCGACGCCGATCGGTTCACGGCGCTGGCTAACGCCGCCGCTACCGTGGCGGCGCACGCGAAGGCGGCTCGCGCGTATCCCGGCGACCTGCTCCCGGGCGACCGCTACGAGGCCTGGACGACCGACGCGCGCGAGCGGCTGCGCGATCTGTACGTCGGCTCACTGAAGGGTGCGGAGGAATGGGACCGGGTGCTGGAGGTCGACCCCATCGACGAGCAGGCGCACCGCGCCCTCATGCAGCGCCACTTCGACGCCGGCCGGCGGCTCATGGCCCTCCGCCAGTTCGACCGCATGCGCGTGGCCCTGCGCGAGCACATGGGCCTCGGCCCCGACCGCGACACCATCGACCTGTACGACCGGGTGCTGGCGATGGAGGGCGCAGCGCCCCCGACCCCGGCTCAGCAGGCCGCCCAGCTGATCGCCACCGGGCTGGTGTCGCTCAACGGCGGCAACCTGGTCGACGCCGAACGGCTGGCGCGCGAGGCCCGCGAGCTGGCGCTGGCCGCCCAGCTGGGGCACGAGCTTGGCGACGCCAGCACGCTCCTGGCGCTCGCATCGTCGATGTCGGGGCGCTGGCAGGAGGTGTTCGAGGAGGACTTTGTCGCCTCGATCGAGCAGCCCACGGAGCTGGCCCAGGAGATCTTCGACGCCCACATGTGCTTCCTCGAGTACTACGTTTCCGGCGTCGAGGGCTTCGCCGCCGCCGACTACGCGCGCGGCCTCCTCGCCCGCGCCGAGACGGCAGACTCGCCACCGGCCATGGGGATGGCGCTGGTGATGCTGGGCGAGGCGCTGCTCCTCGCCGGCGACCTCAAGGCCGCCCGCCCGGAGCTGGAGCGTGCCTACGAGGTCAATGCCACCCAGGGTCCGTGGTGCGGGCTCGGGCTGTCGCTGGAGCACCTCGCCGAGCTCGACCTCGCCCAGGGCAGGCCCGGCAAAGCCCGTACCCGGCTCGACGAGGCTCTCGAAGTGGCCCGGCGCTCATCGCTCCCGTCGCACCAGACGGTGCGGGTGCTCGGCGTCCGGATTCGCGCCGGGCGCACGGCCGCCGCCGCGCTGAGGGAGGTCGACGAGGCCGAGCGCATCCTGGCCGACGCCAGCCGCGTCTGCCAGCCGTGCTCGATCAACTTCCACGTGCAGGCGACGGCCGCCTGCGCAAGGGTGGGGCAGGTCACCCGCGCCCGCGGGCACCTGGAGTCGGCCGAGCGGATCGCGGGGCTGTGGCAGGCCGGGCCCTGGTCGGCGGCGGTCTGGGAGGCCCGCGCCGAGGTCCGTCGGGGAGAGGGCCAGGAGACGCAGGCCGTGGCGCTATTCCGCGAGGCGGCGGAGGCCTTCGAGCGAGCGCGGCGGCCGATCGACGCCGCCCGTTGCCTGGCGGCGGCGGTTCAGATCACGCAGACGGCATAGGGGGTCACCGAGGCGGCGCCACCGGCGGCGACCGCGTCCACCTCCCAGGCGTCGCCGGCCGGGAGGTTACCGCTCACGACAGCCCGGCCCGTGTCGACGCTGTACCCGCCGCCGGCGGTGTGCCAGCCGGCGGGGCAGGGCGCCATCGCCACTGCCACCTTCCCGGAGAGTGCCGTGGTCGGGCCGATCACCAGCTGCCAGCCCAGCGCGCCTATGGCTACCTGGGAGCTGACGTCCTGGCCGCCGAGGGCGCAGACGACGGCGCCGGAGGAGGCCCTCGTGGGGTCATCCATCTCATAACCCAGCACCGCGGGAGCGGACACCGCGAGCGAGGCCTGGCCGCCGGTGAACCCGCCACCGAGAGGCACCCGGCCGGGGTGGCAGTTGACCCGCTGCCGGCCACCGCCCGGGCTGCCGTCGATCACCTCGTAGCCCTGGACGCCGTCGAAGGCCGCCGAGAGCACGCCATCACTCGCCGCCTGGGCGCAGGTGGCGCGGCTCTGGATTTGTGCGCCGGCGGGGGCCCCGGTCAACCGCACCATCCAGCCCGAGGCGGTGGGGTGGTTGTCCATCACCTTGAGGCCGGGGGCGGCCACGGGCGCGCCCGCGCCGTCGAGGATCGCAAAGCCCCCGGCGATGGCGCTGCGGCCGCCACCGCAGGTCAGGGTGATGGCCTCGTTGCTCGCCCCCGTCGCCTCGACTGAGATGATCGCCAGGGTGGGGTGCCCGGAGTTGGCGTCGGCCTCTGCGGTGCCAGCCGGTCTGTTCAGCAGGTTGACCCCGATGATGGCCGTCGCCGTGGTGACCACGGCCGCGACACCCCCGATCGCGAAGAAGCCGGACTTCGATCGTCGTGCCTCCAGGGCCACGGGCTTGGGCCCGGCAGCCGCGGCCGTGGCCGGCTCGGCGGTTAGGCCGGCGAGGGTGGTGGCCTCGGTCTCGGTCAGGTCGTAGTGCTGGCGGAGGCCCCCGATGTTGCCCCGCGCCCAGGACGCGAACTTCTCGTCCTGGGCGGCCTTTACGAGCAGCTCCTCGTATACGGCGCGGCTCATCGCGTCACCTCAGCCTCGCTCCAGGTCCTCCGCTCAGCCGCTCCAGGTGTCCTCGAACGTGATGCCACCGTCCAGCCATGTCACGGTCACCGAGGCGTACACGAGGCTCACCCGCTCGTAGGTCGCGAGCTTCTGGAGGGAGGCGTCCTTGTTGTTGGGCATGTCGGTGGTGATGTCCACCAAGCGGGGCTTGGCGAACACGTAGGTGATGTTATTCACCTCGGTTCCGTTTGAAGTCGGCGCGTAGAACTTGAACTCCATCTCCTCCAGCGTCTCGTTGTCGGCCCACGCCTTCAGGAGGACAGGGGTCGATTTGTCGGTCTCCTTGGTGAAGGTGAAGGGCTTGTGCTGGGGCTTGCCGCTGTTGTTGCCGCCGGCGTCGATGGGGGTCTTGACCTCCCAGCTGAACGCGATCACTGCAATCGTGCCCTGGCGCCCGCTCTGGGTCACCGAGCCCTGGATCGTGTCACCCTTCGCGCGCTTGGCCGTCAGGTGGCCGTTGAGGGCCGCGGGGATGACGGCAGACGCCGTGATGGGCCTCGCCGCGGGGCTTAGCTGGGGTACGCCAATGGCGACGAACCCCGCGGCCAGCGCCATGGCGAGAACGACGACAAACAGAACCAGGCTCCTGCGCGGGATGGACAGCACCATGCGTTCCTCCTCGTCGCCTCCTGAGCGGGACCTGGCGACCTCGAGGGCGAGCGTGCGCGCGCCCTCGTAACAAAAGCCGCAACCGGTCCACCGGCTGGGCGCCCCGCGCCGGCCGAGACGCTAGTTCTGCAGGACCGCGAGGATGTTCCCCGCGGGGTCCTTGAACCAGGCGATGTCGGGTCCCATGTTCACCGACCTGCCCCGCGCGATGTCGCTGTCGTCGGTGACCACGCCGTCGCTCTCCGTGTACTTGAGGAAGATCACGCCCTTGCCGCGCAGGTCGGTAACGGCGGCGTCGATGTCGTCGACCTCGAAGTTCAGGATCGTGAACGTCGCCGGCTGGTGCCCGGGGCCCTTGGGGTAGGCGAAGACCACGCCACCGCCCGGCAGCTTGATGCCCAGGCCCATGCAGCCGTCCTCGATCTCCAGTCCGAGCGTGCCCTCGTAGAACTCCCGCGCGCTGCCGAGGTCATCCACTGAGAACCCGCTGAACGCTGCCCTGGGCTTGAACATGACACTCCTCCTTGCGATCCGCTTCCACCCGCTACAGTAGACCGTCGCCGGAACTGCGCGCAGATGGAGGGTTGGCATGGCCAGGCTGGTAGCAACCGAGTACGTGAGCCTCGACGGGGTCTTCGAGGAGCCGGGCGTATGGTCCGGCCCGTTCTTCAACGACGAGGCCGGCAAGTTCAAGTTCGACGAGCTGATGGCGTCCGAGCGGCAGCTGATGGGGCGGCTGACATACGAGGGCTTCGCCAAGGCGTGGCCCACCTTCAAGGACGAGCAGGGCTTCGCGGACAAGATGAACGGCATGCCCAAGTTCGTCGTCTCGAGCACCCTCGAGAACCCCACCTGGAACAACACCACCGTGATCGGGGGCGACATCCCGGCCGAGATCGCGAAGCTGAAGGCGGCCGACGGGGACATCCTGCTTGCCGGCAGCGGCCGGCTGCTGCGGCTGGCGATGGGGCACGACCTGGTCGACGAGTACCGCTTCATGCTCCACCCGATCGTGCTGGGCAAGGGGAAGCGCCTGTTCGACGACGGGATGGACACCAGGACGCTGAAGCTCGTGGACACGAAGACCCTGGCCACGGGCGTCACGATCCTGACGTACGAGCCCCAGGGGGCGAAGAGCTAGACCTGCCCCGCGCCCCCGCCGGGGATGAAGTGCTCCTCCATCCACGTCTTCCCGAACGCGACGATGTCGGCCGCGTCGATCAGCTCGCTCTCCGCCTCACCGACCCGGCCTGTGGCGCCGCGGCCGTCCCCCAGGTAGGCCTTCAGGATCACCGCGAAGTAGTCCTCGCCCGGGTAGTCGACGATGCCCTCCTCGTCGTCCAGGGTGTCGATGCGCACGATCTCGGCGCCCTCTCCGCGGCGCACCCGGCGGTGGCGCACGACCCGCATCTTGTTGGGCACCTCCGCAAGCCACTCGGCGTGGTGCAGCGCGGTGACGGTGTCGGGGTTGGCGCCCAGCCGCAGGATCCGCCCACCCCAGCGGACCAGCCGGTCCAGCGGTGAGCCGCCGCCGTAGTAGTCGTCCCACGGCACGCCGGCCAGCAGCTCCGCGGCGCGCCGGCCGCGCGCGGCAAAGCGGGCGTCGGGGTGGTCGTTGACCACCGTCCCGGGAAGCGTCCGCACCACCTCCGCAAGCGTCCCCACCTCCGGAAGCACCGGGGTCGCAAGGTAGTCGAAGGGCTCGGCGTCGGCCAGCAGCGCCGCCCGCTCGGCCTCGGGGTGCTTGTTGACCCAGTCGAAGGGGTCGTCGGAGCCGAGGATCATCATCATCGTCCCGTCGGGCCCGACCGCCCTCTCGATCGCCCTGACCACACCCTCGGCGCGGCCCTCCACCGGCCCGATCCGGCGCAGCGACGCGTGCACCATCAGCAGGTCGCCCTCGCGCACCCCCAGGCGGCGCAGGTCCGCGGCGAGCTCGGCAACCGTGCGAGGTGCGGCCATCTAGTGCAGCTCCGCGCCCAGCTCCTGCAGGGCCTCCAGCTCGGCGATCACCTCGCGGTCCTTCGGTCGGCCCGCCCCGCGTTTCATCTCGATAAGCGTGGCGAGGCCGACGACCCTGATCGTCCCGTCTTCAAGGTCCATCTCCTCGGCGTCGCGGACGACATCCTCGAAGGTGATGCCTTGCGACTCGAAGACCACGTCGAGGGCTCCGTTCTCGGTCTCGAAGCTGACCACCTTCATCCCCGACAGGAGCCGGGGGTCGATCGGGCGAGGGGCGTTGGGGCTCCCGGTCACCCTGGCCTTCAGGTGTGTCAGACAGCCGGCAAGCTTCAGGTTGTTGGACTCAGACCTGGGGCACATCACATCGAGGTCGTTGGTCTCCCTGGTAGAGCCCCATAGCGCTGCCGCAATCCCGCCGACAACGATGAAGTCGACCGCCGAGGCCGCCAGGTCAGTGAGAACGATGGACGGTCGGAAGTCACTCATAGGCGCCGGCGTCGCTGGAACCCCTCGCGCAGCTCATGGATGTCGTTGACGAAGCTCTCAAGCCGTCTCAACCGGACCGCCGCGCTGACGCCGAGGGTCTCGGCGAGCCGGTCGGTGTCGACGTCGCGTGCGCGGTACCTGGCGGCGATCTCGGCGCGCCGGCACGCCTCGAAGAGCCGCGAGAGTGTGCGCGTCGTGGGCGCGGTGCGGCCGCCCTCGTAGCGGGCGATCGCCGGCTGCGACGTCCCCGCCCGCCGCGCCAGCTCAGTCTGGCTGATCCCGGCCGCGGTGCGCGCCGCTCTCAGCTGGGCCGCGAAGTCGAACTGGGGAGCCGCGGCCACCATACCTACTTGAGTATAGAAGCCGGACACCGCCGCCGTCCCCCGGCCAATACTGGACGCGATGGCGAGGTGGGCATATCAATGGTGGTACCGCGTGGGAACGCCGCCCTGGGTGGGGGAGGCCCGGGAGGAGCTGGTCCGGCTGGTCGGCGATGGCACCCTCCGCCCCGGCCGGGCCATCGACCTCGGCTGCGGCGAGGGCGACAACGCCATCTTCCTCGCCCAGCAGGGCTTCGACGTCACCGCCGTCGACTTTGCGGAGTCGGCGATCACCAAGGCGCGAGCGAAGGCCCGGTCGGCTGGGGTCGATGTCGATTTCATGGTCGACGACCTGACCAACCTCCGCCACGTCGACGGCCAGTTCGACCTGCTGGTCGACTACGGCGCGTTCGACGACCTCTCGAAGCGCCAGCGCGAGGCGTACGTCCGGCAGGTCGCGCCGCTGGCCGGGCCGGGGGCGCGCTTCCTGCTCTGGTGCTTCGAATGGGAGCTGCTCCTCTGGGAGCGTGTGTTCACGCGGCTCCTGCCCTTCGGCGAGATGGCGCTCGCGCCGGGCGAGGCGGAGCAGCGTTTTGGTGAGGCCTTCGACGTCGATCGCGTCGCCGGTGAGCAGGATACCGGTGGCTGGCCGCGTGGCTGGGCCGCGTACCTGATGACCAAGAGGTAGCGTCCGCGGTCATGGGGTCCGGCTCATCTGTGCATTCCTGCGCAGACTAGAGCCGTCGGCGGGATATATTGTGCTGGCGGATTGAGTTCGCCAGGAGGGGAGTCTTGCGGCTAGCGGGGTGGCTCGTCGTCGTGCTGGTGGCGACATGCGGAATGACCGGTTCCAGCACGCCGTCGTCCCTGCCGGCGTTAGCGAGCAGCGTGTTGGCCACGAACTCAACGAGCCCGGCGTGCGACCCGTCGGGTCGCGACTGCACACCGACCCGACAGCAGTGCGCCGACGGTGAGCACAACGGTGTGACGCACGAAAAGGACGACCCCACGATGACCTCGACATGCGTCGCGGCGGGTGGCCATACCGCGCTCTACGTCGGCGGTACGCCGATTGGTCCATGCGGCGCCGTGGTTGTAGCCGACCAGCTGGTGGCCGATGGCGACCCCAACGACTGCCCCGGGTTGCATCCGGAGGTCGCAGGGGCGACCCATTACCGCAGCGACGTGCGGATGAGCGATGGGGTCAGCATCCACGTAGACACATACAGGCCGACGGGCATGAGCCTGGCGACGCGGACCCCCGTGATCCTCGTAATGACGCCGTATGGGAACTCGGGCGGCACCGGTCCCTACCCCGGCGGTGCCGATGTCACACCGGCCAACGACGGCACCAGCAACGCGGTCCTGGACGAACTGGCAGTCATCGCGCCCGGATTGCTTAGCCGCGGGTACTCGATTGCGGTAGCGACATTCCGGGGGTTCGGGTACAGCGGCGGCTGCGACGATTTCGGTGGCCGCCGCGCCCAGCTCGATGTCGCGGAGGTGATTCAGTGGCTCGCCGACCGCGAGTGGTCGAGTGGTCGAGTGGGCATGTATGGCATGAGCGCCAGCGGCTGGGCCGGGATGATGGGGCTGGCCGGTCGCCCGCCTGCGCTCGCCGCGGTTGTCCTCGAGGCCCCGCCGATCGACCGGTACGCCCAGGCGTACATGAACGGGGTGCCCTACGCGATCCTCCCGGAGGCCAATGCGGTGCGCTATACCGAGCTCGACCTGCTGCCGCCGAGCCTGCTATCCAGCGCCCAACAGCTGAAGCGCTACGCCGCCAGCGGAACGCAATCCGCGGCGGGGTGCGATGCCGCCAACATCGCGGGGAGCGCCAGCCCCGACCCCGACAGCCCGTTCTGGGTGGAGCGCAACCTCATACCACGTGTATCCGGCAGCACGGTACCGGTCCTGCTCGCGCAGGGCATGATGGACTCGAACGTCAAACCGGCAGCGTTCATGCCGGTCTGGTCCTCCCTTCGCGGCCCGCACAGGCTGTGGGCCGGCCAGTTTGAGCACGTCCGCACCGAGTCCGACCTCGTCGGACGCACGGTTCCGGACGCCGACCCGGCCCTCGCCGTCCGGCCGTTCCGCGACGAGGCTCTACGGTGGTTCGACACCTATGTTCGCGGCATCGCGGCATCGGCCACCGGGGTCGATGGTGACCCCGCCGTCGAGCTGGAACGGTCCGATGGCTCGTGGCGGTCCGAGGACCAATGGCCGCCGGCGCGTGCGATCGCGAGCGTGCTATCGCTGCGCCCAGGCACGTACCAGGACGTCAAGGGCAACAGCGCTGAGGCCGCGGCCCCGAAGCGGACATGTCCCAATGCCAGCGTCGATGGATCCGCCGAATGCCTGCGGACCCGGAACGGCGTGGGGGCCTGGACCTTCAGCGAGCCGTTGCCAGCAGCCCAGGAGGTCGCGGGAGTGCCGCGGCTTTCGGTGACCACCACGACCAAGGTCGCGAAGGCCACCCTGGTCGCCCTGGTCTACGACGTCGACCAGCGGGGCCGCGCCACCCTGCTCGACCGTGGCGCTTCCAGGATCCCCAGCGCCGGTGTCACCACGACGACGATCGACCTGTATCCGCAGGACTGGTACCTCGCGGCCGGTCACCGCGTCGGCATCCTTCTGACCGGCGCCGACGACGAGTGGTTCAACCCGGTGTCGACCGGGACCGAGGTCAGGGTCCTGGGGGGCAGCATCAGTCTCCCGGTGCTACCCGAGCCCGGCGTCTCGAATCTCTCTGGCGGACCCTCAGCTGCTATCGGCGACAGGAGGCCGATCCAGGTCCAGCCCTAGGAGACCGCGCCGCTAGGTCGACGCGATCGGATCCAGGCTCTTCTCGCCGGCGTCGGCGACGTGCTCGGTCCACTGGTCGCCGTCCCAGTAGCGGTGCTGGTGCTGGCCGAGCGGGTCGGGGTACCAGTCCGGGGCGACGCTCGGCGCGGTGCTGCCCCTGGCGGGTGCCACGGCCGGGGCCGCCGCCTTCACCAATGCCGCGGGGATCACCAGGCTGTCGCTGGAATGCCAGAGGCGCTCCGGCGGGGCCTCGGCGCGGTAGTCGTGCTTGCACTTCGGGCAGTCACGCAGCACCGAGCCGGCGTGGCGCTCACCGCACCTCGGGCAGTAGGTGACGACGAACTCGTCGGCCTCGATCCCCTGGCAGCGGGGGCAGACGAACTCGGGGTCGAGCGACGCCGCGCCCATGACCTTGCCGACGGTGACGAACATCCGCAGGCCGCCGCCCGTGCCGACGCTGCCGCCGACCGCGCCCAGGATCGTGCGCAGCCGGGAATTGCGCTTGGCCAGCCGCTGGTAGTCGGGGTTGACCACCTTCTCGAAGCGGCAGGTGGTGCACACCATCATCGTGCGCAGCGGCAGCTTCGCCCGGATTCGTGCCTGCTGGCGGAGGAATTCGACGACCGGCCTCTCCGCGGCGGACACCTCGAAGGCGATCGTCTGGGTCTCGTGGCCCGTGAGCGCCTGCTCCAGCCTCACCGTGAGGCGCTGGACGTCGGCCGCCAGGTTGGCCGGCATGTTGGCGGGCCGGGTGCTGACCATCGTGCCCACCACCAGCATCCCCTGGACGTCCATCATCTCCAGCGCGGCGGTGCCCTCGGGGCCGTTGAAGAACACGCCGGCCACGCCCTTCCAGGCCTGCGGCGTGGCCTCCTTCGGCCCGCCTCCAAGCACCCGGTCGACCTTGCCTGCGATCACGTCGCCGGCCCCCACCACCGCCAGGTTGGCGCTGTCCAGCGGCCCCAGGTCGGGGGCTGACGACTCCAGTACCGGCTCGTTCAGCTCGACCCCGGGAGAGAGGCCGGCCAGTGCGTCGTCCACCGCCGACTGGGTTTCGCGGAGCGCCTTCGCGAAGGCCGCTCCCATCCCCATGAGCTTGGCGCCGGGCGCCTTCCAGTCGTCGCGCAGGTCGACGTGCACATCGCAGCCGGTGTCGGTGGCGTCGAGCCGGACCTCCGCACGCAGCGGCAGCTTGCTCTGCATCGCGACCGACGCGACCTGCGATCCGCGTCGGGCCTCCACAACGCTGAGCTGCTTGCCCACCACCCGGTAGCCGGCTGCGCGCAGGGCGGCCTCCAGCGCCGCGCGGACGTCGCGGGCCGGCACCGGCATCGACCGCGTGCTCCGCAGCGTGATGAAGCTCACGCCTGTTGTCTCCGGGGGCTGGGCGTGGCTACTCCTCGACTGACGCCGAGTAGTCCGTGGTGTCGACCGTGGCGCTGGAGACATCGGCCGATGCGAGGTCCGCCGAGGCGTCGGTCAGGTCCCCGGCCGCGGTGCCGTAGTCGTCGGCTGCAGTGCTGTAGTGGTTCGCGGCGACGTCGGCGCTCGTCGCGGCGTTGCTCAGCTCCAGGTCGGCGAGGTCGTCAAAACCCTCGGCCGCCGCCACCTGGGCCGCGTCGAGGTTGCTCTGGACGTCGGCCGCGGCGGCGTCGCCGATCGCCTCGTTCCACTCGCCCCAGTCCGCGGCCGCTGCCGCCGCCTCGACCGACGCCTGCGCCTCGGTCACCGCCGCGGGCGTCTCCTCGGCCGAAGCCGCGTCCGCCGTCGTGTCGGCGGCGTCAGACGAATAGCTGTCCCAGCTGCTCTCGCTCATGTTGTCCTCCACCCCAGTTCGAGAGCCGATGCCCTGCTCGGCATCATAGCGCCTGGTCCCGGCCCCTAGACGGCGATGTCCTTGTGCGTGAACCGCCAGGCGCCGGCGGCCAGCGCGAGGCCCGCGACGACCACCAGGCCGGCCACCGATGTTGCCTCCAGCCCGTGGATCAGCGGTGAGCCGTAATAGTAGAAGGCCGACAGGCGCAGGGTGGCTTCGGGCCAGTGCAGCTCGGGGCCGACGAAGCTGATGATGAACCAGCCGGCCAGCAGGAAGCTGAGCAGGCCGGTGTCCGCCGCGGTTCGCAGCCAGCCCGCCGCGAGGTACCCGATCGCCGCCACCAGGAGGGCGAGGGGGATCATGCCGAGGGTGGCGGCGGCGAGGTCGCCCAGGTCGAGTGTCAGGCCAGCCACGGCCGCCGACACGGTCATGGCCGCCAGCGTGGCCAGCGCGACGAGGACGCAGGCCGTCGCCAGGGCGCCGAAGCGGCCGAGCAGCACGGTCAGGCGCGACTGGGGCGTCGCCAGCACAAGCTCGAGGCGGCCGTCGTGCTCGTCTGCGCTCCAGCGGTTCACCTGGGTGACGGCAAACGCCATGAGGGCCATCGGCAGGAACACGAACATCGCGCTGAGGAAGCCGGCGTTCATGCCGACGTCGCCGCCGCCGACGTTGCGGACGATCTCCGCAACTGCCGGCGAGGCGCTGATCATGCCGCTGAGCCGGGTCTCCATCAGCTGCACGGCGAAGACGAGCCAGGCGGCGCAGCCGGCGATGCCGAGCGTCCACCACGCGCCGGGGGCGACGGTCATGCCGAGGCTCCGGGTGTACACCGAGCGCAGCGACCAGTCACCTTCGGGCAGCGCCGTGCTCGCCGCGCGCCGCGGCAGTCGCAGCCAGCGGGGCAGGGGGACGATTCCGCCGACGTCGCGCTGGAGGAACAACCAGGTGCCGGCGGCGTCCAGGAGCAGCGCCAGCCCCAGCAGCAGGAGCATGCCACCCGCGCTGCTGCCGTAGCTGGGGATGAGCGGCTTGCTGAGGTTGTAGTAATAGACCGGCGAGAGCTGCGAGACCCAGTCCGCGCCCGTGGTCACCCGGTGGACCATGTCCATCACGATGAAGACCAGGAGCAGGCCCGCGGTCCAACCCGCGGCGGGCCCGCGCTCCTCGGTGAACTGCGAGAGGACCAGCGCGATCCCGCCCACGACCGCGCAGAACAGCGCGAGGTCCAGGCCGAACAACACGGCGTCGACCGGGCTGAAGTCGGCCCCGAAGGCGCGCCCGCCGGCGTAGGTGACCAGTGCGATGAGAACGCCCATCAGCAGCAGCGCCGTCCACATCGCCGCCAGCTTCTCGATGGCGACGCGGGCCCGCGGCCGGGGCTGCGCCAGCAGCATGTCGAGCGAGCCGCGGTCCTCCTCGCCGCGCAGCATGCGGCTGCCCGCCAGCAGCGGCCAGGTCGCGATCAGGAAGATGAAGACGCCGATCTTCCAGGTGGCGTAGCCGCCGATGGTGTCCACCGCCACCGCGTCCGCGTTCCAAGCAAAGGTGGACGCGATGCCGACGAGCTCGGCGCGCGCCTGCGGCGTGGTCACCAGCGCCCCGACGCTGGCCATCGGAGACGCCACCACCAGCCCCATGCCGATGCCCCAGCCGAGGATCGCGACGCGGTGGTCGCGCAGGCTCTTGAGGAAGACGCTCCTAAACCACATCGCTCGTGGCCTCCGCCATGGGTGCGTCCGCGCCGTCCGTGTAGTAACGCAGGAAGACGTCCTCGAGGCTCGGCTCGTGGCTGGTCAGCGACAGCACCGGGTGGCGCGCCGCCGCCTTGATCACCGCGTCGGGCGACCCCTGCACGGTGAGCCGCAGCACCCGGCCGCCGTCCAGCGCCTCCACCGCGGTGACGCCCTCCAGCGACGCGAAGGCCTCGGGGTCCACGGCGGTCTCGAACGTGATCGTGACCTCGTGGAGCTTGATCTCCTTCACCTCGGCGATGTCGCCGATGCGCACCAGCCGCCCCTCGCGGATGATGCCCACCCGGGAGCAGGTCTTCTCCACCTCGCTGAGGATGTGGGAGGAGAGGAGCACGGTGCGGCCGTCGTCGCGGGTCTCCAGCACCAGGCGGTCGAACTCCTGCTGGAGCAGCGGGTCGAGGCCGCTGGTGGGCTCGTCGAGGACCAGCACCCGGGGCCTGTGCATGAACGCCTGCACCAGCACCACCTTGCGCTTGTTGCCGGTGGAGTACTGGTGAAACTTGCGGCTGGTGTCCAGCTCGAAGCGCGCGATCAGCGCCTTCAACAGCGCCTGGTCGACGCCGCCGCGGAGGTGGGCGAAGTACTCAAGGATCTGCCCACCTGTGAGGTTGGGATCCAGCGCCGGCTCGCCCGGCATGTAGCCGACGATGCGCTTGACGTCCACCGATTGCCGCCACACGTCGAGCCCGGCGATCCGCGCGCTGCCGCCGTCGGCGCGGATCAGCGCCATCAGCACCCTGAGGGTGGTCGTCTTGCCGGCGCCGTTGGGCCCCAGGAAGCCGAAGACCTCCCCCTCCTCGACCTGGAATGAGACGTCGTCGATGCCGCGCTTGCCGCCGTAGCTCTTGGTGAGGCCCTGGGCCTCGATCATGGTGGCCACCTGCCCGACCCGCTAGGTTGCCGCCGTGGCCTTCTCCCGGTCGCGCAGCAGCCGGCGCAGGATCTTGCCCGAAGCCGACTTCGGGATCTCGTCCAGCACCTCCACCGCCCTCAGCTGCTTGTAGTGCGCGACCTTCTCGGCCACGTATGCCTTGACCGCCGCCTCCTCCATGGGCTCCTTGAAGACCACGAAGGCCTTGGGCACCTCACCAGACTCGGCGTCAGGAATCCCGATCACCGCGGCGTCGGCAATCGACGGGTGCGTGATCAGCACCGCCTCCAGCTCCGCCGGCGCCACCTGGAAGCCCTTCACCTTGATCAGCTCTTTGAGCCTGTCGACGATGTGGAACTCGCCCTGCTCATCGACGTGCCCGATGTCGCCGGAGTGGAAGAAGCCGTCGTCGTCGATGCAGCCGCGGGTTGCCTCGTCGTTGTTGAGGTAGCCCTTCATCACCTGGGGCCCGCGGATCCAGATCTCGCCGTCATCGCCGACGCCCAGCTCCGTGCCGGTGTCCGGGTCCACCACCTTGACCTCGGTGTTGGGCACCGACGGCCCGATCGAGCCCGGCTGCACCACGTCGACGGTGTCGGGCACGAGGTGGGTGACCGGCCCGGTCTCGGTGAGCCCGTAGCCCTGCATGACCTTGCAGCCGACCCGGCGCGCGGCCGTCTCCGCGGTCTCGGCGTCCAGCGGCGCGGCGCCGGAGAACGCGATCTCGACGCTGGAGAGGTCGAACTGGTCGACCATCGGGTGCTTGGCCAGCGCGATGACCACCGGCGGGACCAGGAAGAGGCGCTTGACGCGGTGGTCCTGCGCGGTACGGAGGAACGGCTCGAGGTCGAAGCGCGGCATCGATAGGATGGTGGCGCCCTTGTGCAGGGCATGGTTCATCAGCACCTGCATGCCGTAGATGTGGAAGAACGGCAGGAAGGCGATGATGCCCTCGTCCTCGCTGATGTGCTGGCCGTTCTCGATCTGGAGGACGTTGGCCACCAGGTTGCGGTGCGTCAGCATCACGCCCTTGGAGAAACCCGTGGTGCCGCTGGAGTAGGGGAGGGCGACGACATCCTCCGCCGGGTTGATGGCGATCTCCGGGACCGGCCCGTCTGACATCAGGGTGTCGAACGCGGCGACCCCGGGGCCGCCGCCGATCGCCAGGACATCTTCGACCACGCCGGAGGCGTCCGCGGCCTCGCGAGCCTTGTCGACGAGGTCGGGGATGGTCACCAGGAAGCGCGCCCCGGAGTCCTTCAGCTGGAAGGCGATCTCCTCCGCGGTGTACGTGGGGTTGAGGGTGGTGATGGCGCCCCCTGTCAGGGCCACGCCGTGGAAGGCGGCGGGGTACTCGGGGACGTTGGGTGCCAGGATGGCGAGCACCTGGCCCTTGCCAAACCCGCGCTCCGCCAGCCCGGCGGCCAGCCGGTTGGCCCCGTCCAGCACCTCGGCGTAGGTCAGCGACCTGCCGTTGAGGACGTCGATGATCGCCGGCTTGTCGTCCAGCCGCGCGCCGTGGTGGAAGATGAACGGGGTCAGCGCGGAGTCGGGGATGTCGAGGTCCGGGTACGGGCTGGCGTGGATCATGGCACTCCTCCTGGCGGGGCGCGTTCCCGCTCCCGTGTACAGATTGTGATCGGTGAGGGGTGGCCCCTGCTCCGTCAGGTCCCGCGGCTGCTGCGCCGGCGCACGATGACGAACGCACCGGCCACGGCGAGCCCCGACACCACCACGACCGCGAGCAGGTAGGGCCAGAGGCCGGGCGTCCAGCCGGCGCTGGGAGCCGCCGGCGTCGTGGCGCCGGGGATCACCGCGAGCCCGGACCCTGAAGGGCCGACCGAAGGCAGCTCGGCCACGAGGCCGGGGGTCGGCGAGCCGTCCGTTGGCGACGGGGCCGGCGACGCGGGCAGGTTCCCGGCACCGCCCGCGGGAGAGCTCCTCGGCGACTGCCGGGTCCCGCTCGGCGTTGGGCCACCCGACGACGGGGGCGGGGCCGCCGCGGCGATCGCGGCCAGGTGGTCGCGGTAGCCCGCCCCGAAGCCTGTCGGGGTGCCGTTGTAGTCCGTGATCAGCGCGGGGCCGCTGCTGCAGTTCCAGACGTCCCAGGTCCAGCCGAGATAGGAAACGCCGGCAGCGTCCGCCCAGGGCATGAAGCTGTCGATGAAACCATGGCCACAGTCGTTCTCGCCGATCTCACCAGCGACCAGCGGCACGGCGGCGGCCACCGGGCGGAGGGTGCCGTCCCAGCAGGACGCGGAGATGCAGGCGGTGAAGTTGTAGGTGTGAAACGACGCCACCAGCGCGCCGCGGGGGTCGTTGGGCCGGTGGGCGAGCCACTGCGACAGGTCGTTGCTCCACTGCAGCCCGCCCAGCATCAGCGGCTGCGTGCCGCCGGCGTTGCGCACGGCGTTCACCAGTGACTGCTCCCGGCGGTCTGCCACCCCGGCGACGAGCAGCCGTCCCGCCAGCAGTCCCAGGAGATGTCATGAGGCTCGTTGTAGAGGTCAAAGAGCACCGCGTTCTCGCCGCTGAACGTCTTTGCAACGTCGGCCCAGAACGCCGGCGAATGGTCGGCGTCGGCCATCTCTCGCTGACCCGTTGCCTGCGCGGCCCCGGGCGCGTTCAGGTGCAGGTCGAGGACGGCGTACAGGCCATGGGTGTTGAGCAGGTGAACGTACGCCGTCACCGCCGCCTTGTAGGTGGCGCCGCTGTACTGTGCCGGCGCGCCGTTGATCGCCAGCCAGCAGTCCTCGTTGAGCGGGACGCGGACGGCGTTGATGTGCCACGCGGCCATCGCCGCCACCGAGGCGTCGCTGCTGGGGCCGTCGAAGAGGCCCCAGCCCTGGATGCAGGCGTACTCGGTGCCCGAGCGGTTGACGCCCAGGAGCCGTACCGGGCGGCCCGCACCATCCACCAGGTGGTTGCCCTGCACGCCGATGGAGAACGTCGCCGCGGAGGCGGGCACAGGCGTGGCGGCCGGGCTGCTGGGCGAGGCGCAGGCGAGAACCAGCAGGCTGAGCAGCAGCACCCCGCGCTGGACGATGGACCTCGCTCTCACTGGCCCGAGTTCTAGCAGCCTCGCCCCCCGGGCTCAATGCCGGAATGCACACAGCCCCGTGACGCGGCGCCGGCAGGCCGCCGCCGCTTGGTACGGCTTCAAGAGCACGCGCGCGATCCTGGACTACCAGCGCCAGCGCGCGTATCGCTGACCCCCGGTCTCAGGACTTTTGGTCAGACTCAGCGGCCATGAGCATCAATCCCGCTGACACGGCCACCCGTATCGCCCAGGCGCTCCTGTCCCGGCGCGCGATGATCGGCGCCGCAGTCGGGGCTGCCGTCACCGCCGTGGTCGCCGCGTGCACCGGGCAGAGCTCGAGCCAGGGCACGGCCAGTCCCGCCGCCAGCCCCAGTGCTGCCGGGGCCACGCCCGGGCTGACCCCCAGCGCCGCCGCGTCCGTGCCGGTCCCGGCATGCGTGCTGACCACCGGCGTCACCGAGGGCCCCTACTTCGTCGACGAGAACCTGGATCGCTCCGACATCCGGGTGGACCCGAGCGACGGGACCACCCGTCCCGGGGTGCCGCTGAAGCTGACCTTCAACGTGTCGACCGTGGCCGGTGGCTCGTGCACTGCGCTGGCCGGCGCGCAGGTCGACGTGTGGCACTGCGACGCGTCGGGCCACTACTCCGACGTGGCCCAGAACGGCACCTCGGGCAAGAAGTACCTGCGCGGCTACCAGGTGACCGACGCCAACGGCGTCGCGTCGTTCACCACCATCTATCCCGGCTGGTACCAGGGCCGCGCCATCCACATCCATTTCAAGGTGCGAACGGCCAGCGCTGCCCGCGCTGCGAAGCAGGTGACCTCTCAGATCTTCTTCGACGACGGCCTCAGCGACATCGTGATGACGCAGGACGCTTACACCGGCCGCGGCACCCGCGACATGCGCAATGGCGACGACATGATCTATGGCGGCAACACCTCGCTGCTGCTGCCGCTGGTCAGGGACCGCGCGGGCTACGCCGGGACGTTTGGCGTGGGGCTCACCTCGGCCTGACCTGGCGCCGGCTCAGGCGGAGGGCGCCTGGGTCAGGTCGTAGATGGTGATGCCATCGACCGTCTGCGCGGTGTAATGGGCGGTCACCCACGCGGCGATCTCGGTCGAGGGCCTGGACGTGGTTGGCCCGTTGGCGCCGGGACCGGCGCCGTTCGGGCCAAAGCCGCCGGGGGCGCCGCCGCCGGGGCCGCCAAACCCGCCGCTCCCGCCGATGAAGTAGTGCACCTGGCCGGCCGCGACCATCGACTGGAACGCCTCCAGGGTGGGGGTGGGGTCGGTGCCGTTGAAGCCCCCGATCGCCATTACCGCGTCCTGCGTCGCCAGCTGGTAGCCCGCGGCCGAGTTGGCCCCGACGGTGGCGGCCACCCACCGGTACCTGCCGGCGTCAGCCTGGAGCATCGCCACCACCGCGTCGCCGGGACGGCTGCCGTTGAGGACGCCGCCTGCCGCGCCAGCGGCCCCGCCGGGACCACCCGGCCCGCCTCCCCCGGGGTTGATCGGCTGTGGGAACACGCTTCCGGGCGCCACCGGGACGCGGTTGCCGTCGACCCGGCCGTCACGCGGGCGGGTTGGGACCCCGTCGCCTGGCGTCACCTGGAACGGGAGCTGGCCGGTCGCGTTGCCGCCGCCCGGGCCGGTGGGGGCGAGGTTGCCGCGCCCCTGGCCACCGGCTACCGCCGGGCCGGCCGAGGGGATCGCGCCGTCGTGGGCGGTGAGGACGGTGTCAAGGGTGTAGGCGGTCGGCCCCGCCAGCGCCGCCAGGAGGGCCACGCCCGCCACCGCTGTCCCGGCGCGGCCGCGGCGCGCCGCCACCAGGCCAACCACGGCGAGGACGCCCGCGGCGAGGACGATGGTGCGCAGGTGGGGATACCAGTCGGCACTCCTGCCGAGGAGCACGTAAGCCCACGCCACCGTCGCCACCAGCACCAGGGCAAGGAGGAAGCGGACCCGGATGTCGTCGCGCCGCGGCCAGAGCATCCCCAGGCCGATGCCGATCACGGCGCCGATCGCCGGCGCGAGGACGATCGTGTAATAGGGATGGATGATGCCGCTGGCGTAGCTGAAAACGATGCCATTGACCAGCAGCCAGCCGCCCCACAGGAGCAGGGCCGCCCGCGTCCGGTCGGTCCGTGGCGCTCGCCGCGTGAGCCACAGGCCCGCCCCGAGCAGCACCACTGAGGCGGGGATGAGCCAGGACACCTGGCCGCCAAAGCTCGGCAGGAACACGCGGTCCCAGCCGGTCGGCCCCCACATCTGGCCGGGGGCTCCGCCGCCGCCGACGCTGCCGGTTTCGTTGCCCGTTAACCGGCCGAAGCCGTTGTAGCCGAAGATCAGGTTGAGCATGCTGTTGTCCTGCGAGCCGCCAACGTAGGGGCGCAGGCTGGCCGGGGTCAGCTCGACGATCGCCACCCACCAGCCTGAGCTGACCAGCATCGCGGCGCCCGCGACGACCAGGCTGACCAGCCGCCGGCGCAGGGAGGTGGGCGCGGCCACCAGGAACACCAGCCCGATGGCCGGCATCACCAGGAAGGCCTGCATCATCTTCACCATGAAGCCCAGGCCGACCAGGCTGGTGGCCAGGACCAGCCAGCGGGTGCTGCCCGCCTCCAGCGCGCGAACGGTCGCGTAGGCGGCGCCCAACAGGACCAGCACCAGGAGCGCGTCGGGGTTGTTGAAGCGGAACATCATCGCCGCCACCGGGGTGAGCGCCATGATTGCGCCCGCCAGCAACGCGGCCGGGGCGCTGAACCAGCGGCGGATGGTGGCGTACAGCACTGCCACGGAGGCGACCCCGCAGAGCGCCTCGGGCGCGAGGACGCTCCACGAGTTGAGCCCGAAGAGCCGGACAGACAGCGACATCAGCCACAGCGCCGCCGGGGTCTTGTCGATGGTGACGAAGCTGGAGGCGTCGAATGACCCGAAGAAGAACGCCTTCCAGCTCACCGACCCGGCCTGCGCCGCGGCTGAGTAATAGGCGTTGGCCCATCCCGAGGCGCCGAGGTTCCACAGGTACATGAACGCGGTGGCCGCCAGCAGGCACGCCAGCGCGGGCCGCACCCAGGCGGCGTCATCGGCGCGGCCGCGGGCGAAGGCCGCGAGGCGGGACCCGCTCGCGGCGGGGGCGGGGTTGCGCAGCTCCAGCTCACTCATGTTTTCCATGCCCTCCAGCATCGTGAGTCGATCTAGGACCACCGTTGGAGAAAGCTGGCAGTTGACTGTGAACCGCGGCGCCCATCAGAACAGGTGGGCGGCGCGGATGGCGGCAGTGACCGCCGCGGCAGCGATGACCACCGCCAGCGCCGGGACCCGGGCAGCCGCCAGCACTGCCGCGACCACGATCCCGGCCAGCCGGGCGTCGAGGCGCGGCAGCCACGCGCCGCCGAAGACCTGCGTCGCCACGAGGCCAGCGA
>JAXDLV010000231.1:0-7409 GCA_034666445.1 Chloroflexota bacterium
GTGGAAGACAGGCGAGGACCGGCGCGCCTTCCACCTGCGCCACGACGACACCGAGCATCCCGGCTTCCCGCTCCACCTCGGCAGCTCGGGCGAGTCCTCACCGGCGATGGCGGACATCGAGGGAAGAGGGTGGCTCGACATCATCCTCGCGACCGCCGACGGCAAGGTCCACGCCATCCGGCCGGACGGCAACGAGGCCCCCGGGTTCCCGGTGACGATGGGGCTGGTGACCGGGATGGACCCCGACTACGACGTCAACTACCTCCACGCGCCCGCCTGGAAGAGCGGGCTGCCGCGGCCCCATGAGGAGTCGCTGGGGCCGATCGCGGTGGGCGACCTGCGCCACGACGGGGGCCTGGAGATCGTCGCCGGCACGCTATCGGGCCACACGTACGCATGGGACGGAGCGGGCCACCTCCTCCCGGGCTTCCCGGTGCTCAACGGTGACCCCGCCTACTACCACATGGCCGTGCCCACCCCGGACACCCCGTACTCCTTCGAACCGGAGAACTACGCGGGCGTCCCGGTGCTGGCCGACCTGACCAACTCGGGCCAGCTGGACATCATCCAGACGGCGGCGGACAACCAGGTCCACGCCTGGCACGTGACGCCGGGCGGGGTGGAGGCAGTGCCCGGCTGGCCGGTCAGCACGCTCCTCCCGGCGGGCACCGTGCCGGTGGGCCAGCAGCAGACGCACGACTCCAAGGTCGTGCCCACGCCGGCGATCGCCGACATCAATGGTGACGGCACCCAGGACGTGGTGGTGGGCCTCAACGACACCATCCTGGGCACCCTGCCGGCGGGCGCGGGGGTGAAGGCCTTCCTGATGGCGTACGACGGCCGGGGCACCGCCGCCCCCGGCGGCGCCCTCCTGCCGGGCTACCCGGTCAAGATCCAGGGCCTGATCCAGGGCTACGGGGTGGCCCAGGACTTCGTGACCCAGGGGGTCGAGAGCCCGGTCATCTATGACGCCCCGGCGGGCCCGCAGGCGGTGGTCAACGCCAACCTCTTCGCCCCCTACCGGGTCGACCTGGCGACGGCGACGCCCGCCGCCAACCCCTTCATCCCGACCACCATCCCCAACGCGACCCCCCAGGACTGCCCGCCGTCGCCGACCGGGATTCCCAGCGCGTTCCCCAACGCGCCGGGGGTGTGCACCCTGGTGGGCTTCACGACCTCCGCGAGCGTTGGCAACGCTCTGGGTACGAGCACGCCGCAGGTCTTCCAGCCGGGCTCGGCCGGGGTGGAGGTGGCGCTGGGGATCACCCAGGCCCCGGGCTTCGGCGTGCGGGTCGACAACGGGATCGGCGGCTGGGACCCCGCCACCGGCCTCACCCTGCCGCAGTACAGCCACTACATCCAGGGCCTCGCCTTCTTCACGGCGCCCGCGATCGCCGACGTCAGCGGTGACGGCCGGCCTGACATCCTCCAGGCGACCGACTCCGCGGCCCTCATGGGCTTCGACGGGCTCACCGGCGCCGCGGCCAGCGGGTTCCCCAAGTGGAGTGGCGGCTTCAGCCTGTTCACCCCTGCCATCGGCGACCTCGAGGGCACCGGCCATGTCGCGGTGGCCAACATGGTCCGCGAGGGCGACCTCCACGTCTGGGACACGCCGGGCGCCACCAGCGCCAACCATGAGGCGTGGCACTGGCACCAGGACGACCGCAACACCGGCCATTACGGTACCGACACCCGCCCCCCGGCCGCGGTCAGGCTGCTGACGGTGGCACCGGGTGATGACGCCGACGACCTGCTCACGTTCACCTCACCCGGCGATGACTGGAACGACGGCACCGCCACCACCTACCAGCTGGTGCGCTCGTCGCAGCCGATCACCCAGGCCAACTTCAAGGACGCCACCCCGGTGACCATCGACCTCCAGCCCGCCGCGGCCGGCACCAAGCAGCAGCTCAAGGTCCCCCACGTCGACGGCCAGGAGTTCTACGCCCTCCGGGCCGTGGACGACGCCGGCAACATCGGACCGGTCAGGGTGGTGGTGGACACGCCCGCGGTGCTGCCGCCGGCCGGCCCGCCGCTGCCCAGGAGCCTGCCCAACACCGCTGGGGCCTCCACCGGCGCCGGCGGCGGGCTGCTGCTGGGGCTGGCCGTCGCTGCCTTCTCGCTACGCCGGCGGCGGCGTCGGAGAGCGGCCTAGGGGAGCTTCTGGACGGCGGCGATGATCTCGTCACCGCCGGTTGCCCCGGAGAACTTGGCTGCGAGGTTGCCGTTGCGGTCGATCACCATCACCCACGGCTCGGTGTCCAGCTTCCACTCCCTGAACGTCGCCGTCAGGGTGGCTTTCGACGGGTCCGGGTTGTCGGGACGGCCGCCCTCGTATGTCTCGACATGGACGAAGTCGACGCCCTTCGGGCGCAGCTCGGCCTCGGCCACCTGCACCGCGGCCACCTCGGGAGCGCAGGTGCGCGACTGGCAGTAGCCCGGGGTGCCCATGTAGACGACGACCGCGTGGTGGGCGGCGATGGCGTCGGCCAGCGAGACGTAGTGCATGTGGTCGGGTGGGATCCCGGTGTCGATGGTGGCGATGTCCTTGACATCAGCCGCCACCGGCGAGTGGCTGCGGGGCGCCGCTGCGCCGACGGCTACGCCGGGGTCGGCGGCCAGCACCAGGAAGCTGGCGCGGGAGGTGGCCGAGACCGCGTCCTTCTTCGCCTTGACCACCAGGCCGTACTGCCCCGCGGCGGCGAGGTCGACATTGATCGTGTAGACGCCGCGATTGATCGCCTTGTTGGCGTTCTCGATGCCGCTGCCGTGGTAGGTGGCCGGCACCTCGCTGGTGACCGCCGTGGCGCCCTGCCCGCTGGGACCCACCAGGAAGACCTGCGCGGTGACGGTGGCGCCCGAGACCACGCCCCCGTCGGGCTCCGTGACGAAGAAGCCGATCCTCTGCGACGGGCCGGCGACCAGGCAGGCGACGCCGCCGCAGGGGCCGTTGGCGTTGACCGAGGAGACGATCACGGCCTGCAGCGCGACGGCGTTGGAGGACGGCGACGCCGCCAGGGTGGGGGAGCCGGTGACGTCAGCCGGGACGCTCTCGCAACCGGCCACGGCGAGCAGGGCCAGGAGCGCGGGGAGGCAGCGCGGGGCGCGGCGCGCCCACCAGGAAGCTCGTAACACTGACCCGATACTACGGAGAGGTGATTCACAAAAGGTTGGCACCAGCCCTGGTCGCGGCGCTGGCGCTGTGCGCCTGCAGCCTGCCGTGGCAGGCGGCGCAGCCGGCGCAGTCGCCGACCCCGGCCGCCGCGCCGGCCTTCAGCCTGGCGGCGCTGGACGGCGGCAGCCACTCGCTGGCCGACTACCGGGGACGGACGGTGGTGATCAACTTCTGGGCCACCTGGTGCATCCCCTGCCGCGCCGAGATTCCGGATCTCGAGCACGAGGCGCGCACCCAGGACCCCTCCAGCGTGGTGATCGTGGGGATCGACTGGAGGGAGACGGCCGACCCCGTGCGGGCGTTCACCACCGAGATCGGCGTCAGCTATCCGATCCTGCTGGACCTCGACGGCGCCGTGTACGACCGCTACGGGGTGGACGCGCTGCCCCAGACCTTCATCGTCGACTCCGCCGGCCGGCTGGCGAAGTCCCGGACCGGCATCGCCAGCCGGGCCCAGATGGAGGCCGAGATCAGGGCCGTCGCCGGGTAGGCACGCCCGCCCCTGGCGAAGGCGGGGGCGCCGTTCGGCACCGTCAATTTGTGAAATCGTTCACTATGTTGCCCTGAACAATTACAGCGTGTAGTATCGACGGCGTGCACGTGCTTGCCAAGGATGCCGCCACCGCCGACACCGGTCCCGGAATGATCCCCGGTACCCGCTTCGAGGTGGACCCCAGCGGCCACCTGTACGACAGCAAGTTCCGCGCCATCCTGGCCGCCAAGTCGATCCCCGCGGAGATGCTGCTCTCGATCGAGGCGGTGCGCTGCATGGTGCTGGCGGGGAAGACGGCGTACGCCAGCTTCGAGGAGGCCCTCAGCGAGATCGAGGTGACCCACCAGCAGTTCCGCACCCTGCTGTGCATCGATGGCTACGGTGCCGCAGGCACCCAGCTTCACCCGATCGCGCAGTGGCTCGGGGTCACGCCCCGCAACGTCACCGCGATCATGGACGCCCTCGAGGCCCAGGGCCTGGTCGAGCGAGTCGCCGACCCCACCGATCGCCGCGCCATCATCGCCCGGCTCACGCCCGCCGGGCGGGCCAAGGCCCAGAAGGGGACCAGGATCCACCAGGCCGCGCTGCGGCGGGTGACATCCGCCCTCACCGACGACGAGAAGCTCCAGCTCCGGCACCTCAGCCTCAAGCTGCTGGCGGCCGCGGAGCAGGCGGCACCTGATAGGAGGAAGGCAAATGGCTAAGGCCGCCGCCCCCACGGATGAGCCCACCACCATGGCGGCCCCCGCCGCCGAGACGGAGCACGACGAGCTTCACCGCCGCCGCCTCTACACCTTCCTCGGCGTGCTGGCGGCGATCTTTCTGAGCGCCCTCGACCAGACGATCGTGGGAACCGCCCTGCCCAAGGTCGTGGGTGAGCTCAACGGCCTCGACTACTACACGTGGGTCACCACCATCTACCTGCTCAGCTCCACCGCGATCGTGCCGGTCATCGGCAAGCTCTCCGAGCAGCTCGGCCGCAAGCGCATCTTCCTCACGGGCATCGTGCTGTTCCTGGTTGGCTCCCTGATCTGCGGCGCGGCCCAGAACATGACCCAGCTGATCATCTTCCGCGGCATCCAGGGGATCGGTGGCGGCGTCCTGACGGGCACCGCGTTCGCGATCATCGCCGACCTGTTCGCCCCTGCCGAGCGCGCCAAGTACACGGGCTTTGTCGCCGGCATGTTCGGCGTGGCCAGCATCATCGGGCCGCTCGTCGGCGGCTACCTGACCGACAACATCAGCTGGCGCTGGATCTTCTACGTCAACCTCCCCATCGGCGCGATCGTGCTCATCGTCCTGTGGTTCACCTTCCCCGTGATCCCCCGCCACGGGCACCCCCGCATCGACTTCCTGGGCGCGCTGGGCCTGGGCGGTGGCGCCGCGATGGTCACCCTCGGCGCGTCGCTGGCGATCCCGCCGCACGACTGGAGCTACCCACCCGTCTGGGGCCTGATCGTTGCCGGCACGGTGCTCATGGCGGCGACGATGTTCTACGAGTCCCGCGTCCCCGAGGCGATCTTCCCACCGCAGCTGTTCAACAACTCGATCTTCTCCCTGTCGCTCGGCGTCACCTTCGTCTCCGGGCTTGCGATGTTCGGCTGCATCCTCTACATGCCGCTGTTCCTGCAGGGCGTCGTGGGTGTCAAGGCCACCAACTCGGGGCTGCTGATGCTGCCGATGATGGGCGGCATGGTGGTAGGCAGCATCGGCGGTGGGCTGCTCCTCACCAGGATCGGGCGGTACAAGGTCCAGTCGATCGTCGGCCTGGCGTGCATGGTCGTCTCGATGTACCTGCTGACCTTGCTCACGGTGGACTCCCAGCAGCTGCAGGTCAGCCTTGATGTGATCCTGTTCGGGCTGGGCCTGGGGCTCAACTTCGCGGTGTTCAACGTGGTCGCCCAGAACGCGGTCAAGAGCGAGTACGTCAGCTCCGCGACCAGCGCGATCCAGTTCACCCGCCAGATGGGCGGCGTGCTCGGCCTCGCCACGCTGGGCTCGCTCTTCACGCAGACGCTCCGCGAGCGGATCGCCGCGGACATACCCGCAGACGCCCTGGCCAGGGTGCCCGCCGGCTTCCGTGACAAGATCAGCAACCCCGAGGCGTTCTTCAATGACCAGTTCCAGGCGGGGATCAACCAGGCGATCGCGGCCATCCCCGACGCCACTGCCCGGGCGGCCGCCGTGGCCAACCTCGCGGTGATCCACGATGGCGTGCGCCGGGCCCTGGCCGAGTCCATCCACCTCATCTTCACGATCGGCTTTGGCGGCCTGGTCATCGCGCTGGTGCTGACGTTCTTCCTCAAGGAGATCCCGCTGCGCAAGACGTCGGCGCTGCAGGACCGGGCCGCCGCGCGCGCCGCCGCCGCCGCCGACCCCGGGGGCCTCTAGCCGCGGCTTAATACCGTCTTCATGTACGGGGTGGACCATCTGGTCATATCCCCTCCCTTCCTCAAGGGCTCCCTACCAACCTCGGACTTCAAGCGCCGGGGGGAAGTCGGGAGCCCTTTTACTATTGGTCGGGTGAGGGATAGTCCGCGGCCGTTCTCGCCAGAGGGCCGCCGCGCCAGCCTGGACGAGCTGGGCCGGCAGCCGGTGGACGTCCTGGTCATCGGCGGGGGGATCACGGGGGCCGGTGTGGCCCTGCAGGCCACGAAGCGTGGATTCAGCGTCGGGCTGGTGGAGGCGCGGGACTTTGCCGCCGGCACCAGCAGCCGTTCCAGCAAGCTGGTCCACGGCGGCTTCCGCTACCTGCGCCAGGGGGAGGTGGGGCTCGTGCGCGAGGCTCTCCAGGAGCGCAAGGCGCTCACCCGCCTGTACCCGGACCTGGTCAAGCCGCTGTCCTTCCTGCTGACCATCCCCCGCAGGCTCAGCCAGGCGGTGCCGCTCAAGGCGGGGCTGATCATCTACGACCTGCTCGCCTCCGACGGCGGCTACCCCCGCCACCGGCGGATCAGCGTGGACGAGGCGCGGCGCATGGCGCCGGCCCTGAAGCGGACCGACATCCGGGGCGCCTGGCACTTCTTTGACGGCCAGACCGACGACACCCGGCTGACCCTGCGGATCCTGGAGCAGGCCGCCCAGCGGGGGGCGCGGCTGGCCAACTACGCCGCCGTGACGTCGTCGCGCGCCGGGGAGCACGGCTGGACGGTCAGCGTCGAGGACCGCGCCGGGGGCGCTCCCCTCGAGGTGCGGGCTCGCTTCGTGGTCAACGCCACCGGCGTCTGGGCGGAGGAGATAGAGGGCATGGCCGGCGCCGCCCCGCGCTTCCATTTGCGGCCCAGCAAGGGCGTGCACCTGTCGTTCTCCGCCGATGAACTACCGCTCAACGCCGCCCTGGTTTTCCCCACCGGCGATGGCCGCCTGCTGTTCGCGTTGCCGTGGCATGGCTACACGCTGGTGGGCACCACCGACGCCGACTACGAGGGCGACATCGCCAGCCCCGGCTGCACCCCCGCGGAGGAGGCCGACCTGCTGCGGGCGGTCAACCGCTTCTTCGGCCTGCAGCTCGGCCCCGACGCCGTGCGCAGTCGCTGGGCGGGGGTGCGCCCGCTGGTGTCCAGCGGGCACGCCACGGCCACCAAGGACCTCAGCCGCAAGCCCTGGATCGACATCGATGAGCGTGGCCTGGTGACGGTGACCGGGGGCAAGCTGACCACCTTCCGGCGGATGGCGCGCGACGCGGTCGACCTGCTGCCGCCATCCCCACGGGGCGAGGACGCTTCGTCGCCGGCGCCGGGG
>JAXDLV010000232.1:0-4637 GCA_034666445.1 Chloroflexota bacterium
GGGCCTACCTGGTCTTCAACCGCGGCGCGAACGGTGCCGCCGCCACCCGTTTCGTGCTCATGCTGTCGGGCCAGACTGCCGGGCAGCTCCGCTCGGTGGAGGGCGGCAGCCCGACCGCGGACGTCGTCACCGCCACCGGCACCGGGCAGACGACGAAGCATGCAAGCGGCGTCCACTACGAACCGATCACCCTGGAGATGGGGCTCGACATGGACCCCCTCGCGTACGGGTGGGCGAGCGAGGCGTGGAAGCCAAGCTCCGCGCTGAAGGACGGCTCGGTGATCGCCGTCGACGCGAGCGGCAAGGCCTTCACCCAGATGGACTTCTCCCAGGCGGTGCTCACGGCGGTCGAGACCCCGGTGCTGGACGCCGGCTCGAAAGACGCCGCCTTCCTCACCTTCCGCCTGGCGCCGGAGATCACCAGGATCAGCCAGCCGACCGGCAATCCGCCGGTGCGTGGGGCCCGGGGCACCTGGCAGACGGCGAACTTCCGGCTGGATATCGACGGCCTCGACACTTCGAAGGTGAACAGGATCGAGGCGCTGAAGATCACGCAGGCGGTGGTCGCTGACCGCGCGGGCGAGTTCCGCGAGGCGTCAAAGCATCCCGGTCGGGTCGAGGTGTCCGACCTCAAGGTTGAGATGAGCACGTCATCGAGTGAGTCATGGGCGAAGTGGTTCAACGACTTCGTGGTCGGTGGTAACAACGGGCACGACAGGGAGAAGAACGGCAGCATCAAGTTCATGAGTCCCGATGGCAAGTCGGAGCTCGGAAGGGTGGACCTCTTCGGGCTCGGCATCTACCGCTTCGCGCCCAAGGCGGCGTCCTCGAACACCGACCAGGTCAGCCGCCAGCTGGCGAGCCTCTACTGCACCCGGGTGGAGCTGCGTATCGCGGGCCAGAAGATCGCCAGCGAGTCCCCCTCACCCGCCGCCTCGACGGAGGCCAGTCCCAGCCCCAGCGACTCGCCCGCGGCGACGCCCAAGCCGACGAAGCCGCCCCGGGTCGAGGTCTCCCCCAAGCCGTCGGCCGCCCCATCGCCACCGGCCACGCCGGTGCCGTCGGCCACCCCCAGCTAGAGCCCCAGGCTCTCCAACCGCGAGGCCAGCGCCTCGTCGAGGACCCGCAGCTCGCGAGCGTCGCTGAGCCGCTCATGGCCGCCCCGTGCCGCCCATATCGCCCGCACCAGCTGGCGGGCCTCGCCCGGGTTGCGACCGAGCACGTGGAGCACCTTCTCGCACTGGTTGGTGTGTTCGATGAGGTGCGACGCGGGCCGGTGCAGCCGGAAGCGGACGTCGACCACGTGCCCCGACCAGGTGGACGGCGTCGCCAGGTCGGCCTCGGAGAGGCCCGCGAACTCCGCGTCGGTGGTGGCCCGCTCCGCGAGCAGCAGTTCGATGATCGACGCGGCGTCGCCGGAGACGTCGGCCTCCGGTGGGTTTTCCGTGTCCGGCATCATCTCCGCGCCGGCGGCGCCATGAGCGACGGACCAGAGGCTGCGCACCCGGAACCGGGGCTCCGTCCACACCGTGTGGCGCAGCACCTCGCGGAGCGTCCACTCCCCACCGCCGGGAGGGGCATCGAGGACCGTGTCGGGCAGGCCGACGATGAGGCCGCACAGGTCACCCGCCGCGCGCTGCGCCAGCACCAGCGCGGCCGCCACCTCCCCGGCCACCCGGCCGGCGACCCGCGCCGCCTGCCCGTTCTCCGCCTCCAGCGTGCGGTGGAAGGCATCCCGCACCTCGAGCTCCTCGCCGCCGTCGCGCCAGTGCCACGGAAGGGCCATCTGCTCGTCGGTGAGGGCGGCCATGCGGGCCATGGCCGCGGTGAAGTCTTCCATCGCCCCCGGCCGCGCGGTCAGTTGATGGCCCGGCGGTAGAAGCCGCGCACCCCGAGCGTGAACAGCACGACCAGCGCCGCGAGCAGGATTGCGATGCAGACCAGCGGGTCGATGTGGGGCACGTCGGGCACCAGCGCCGCCCGCAGCCCCTCGCTGACGTAGGTCATCGGGTTGAGCGCGGTGATCACCTGGAACCACGGCAGCCCCGACAGCGAAGGCCAGGGGTACTGGCTCGAGCCGGTGAAGAGCAGGGGCGTGAACACCAGCGAGAACATGATGTTGAGCCGCTGCGGGGTCACGTACGTGCCCATCACCAGCCCAATGCCGGAGCCCAGCAGCGCCCCCAGCACCAGCATCAGCAGGAACAGCGGGGTGTTGCTCCAGACCCAGGGGATTGATCCCAGCACGAGGATGCCGATCGGGAGCATCAGGGCGGTGGCGACAAAGGCCCGCAGCGACGCGAACACCACCTTCTCGGCGGCCACCAGCGCTGTGGGCAGCGGCGCCAGCAGGCGGTCCTCGATCTCCATCGTCCAGCCGAACTCGGCCACCAGCGGGAACGCCAGCGCCTGCATCGACGTGATCACCACCGTCAGCGACAGGAGGCCCGGGAAGAGCAGCTGGGCGTAGCCAGGCTTGGTGTAGCCCAGGCTGCCGAGGATCTTGCCGAACACCAGCAGCAGGAAGAGCGGCTGCATGATGACCTGGGCCAGGAACGCGGGCAGCTCGTTGGCGGTGACGTAGACGTCGCGGCGCAGGATGGCGAGGAACGCGCGCAGCGGCGTGGCGCGGGATTCGAAGGCGGCGGCGGCCTCGCTCACCGCAGCATCCGCCCCGTCAGCTGGATGAACACGTCCTCCAGCGTCGGGGTGCCCAGCTTGACGTCGGTCAGGAGGTAGCCCACACCGTCCAGCACCGACGCCGCGGGAGCGACCAGCTTGGGCGCCTCGCCCGCCAGGTACAGTCGGATGTGAAGGTCGGCCGCGCCCGGCTCGGAGATGCGCTCCACCTTCTCCACCTGGGGCATGGCGCCGAGCAGGTCGATGGCGTCGTCCGGCGGCCGCCCGTTGAGCGGCCGCGCCGCGAGCTCCAGGGTCTGGCGGCCCTCGAGGGAACGGATCAGGGCCGGCGGGGTGTCGATCGCCAGGAGCTTGCCGCGGTCCATGATCGCCACGCGGTCGGCCAGCTCGGCGGCCTCGTCCATGTCGTGGGTGGTAAGCAGCAGGGTCACGCCCGCGTCGCGGAGCTCGCGGAGGCGCTCCCAGACGAACAGCCGGGCGGCGGGGTCGAGACCGGTGGTGGGCTCGTCCAGGAAGAGCACCCGCGGAGCGTGCATCAGGGCCCGGGCGATCATGATCCGCTGCGCCTGGCCGCCGGAGAAGAAGTCCGGCTTGGTGTCGCGGCGCTCGAGCAGGCCGAACTGCTCCAGCAGCTCGTCGGCGCGACGGCCGCGCTCGGCGGCGGCCACGCCGTGGTAGGCGGCGTGGAAGATCAGGTTGTTGCGGATCGATATGGAGCGGTCCAGGTTGCTCCGCTGCGGCACCACCGCCAGCAGCCGGCGCACCCCGACGGGGTCGACCGTCACGTCCATCCCGGCGACCATCGCCTGTCCCCCGGTGGGGCGCACGCGCGTCGTCAGCACCCCCACGGTCGTGGTCTTCCCGGCGCCGTTGGGCCCCAGCAGTCCGAACACCTCGCCCGGGCTGACCCCGAAGCTGGCGCCGTCGACAGCGTTTACCGGCGACTTGGGATAGCGCTTGACGAGGTCGACGACGGACACGGCGAGCTGGTCGGTGGAGTTGGGCACCCGCAAGTCTAGATGGCCCAACACAAACATTTACCGCGCCTGGTGGCCAGGGTCAGAAGCCCGGGGCAGGCGCTGGGCGTCGCCATCGCCCTCACGCTGGCGGGGCGGAAAGGTCCTCCCCGGCGACGGGGATCAAGCGCGGGGAAGACCTTCCTTCCAACGTCCCTGACCCGGAAATCGCCAGGCATGCCAGCGCTACGGGCGGACGTTCCGGCAGGGAGCGGGGCCCTGCGCGCCCAAGGGTCGCAGCCACCGCGTAACAAAGTCTGTAATGTCGCGCGGCCGTGTAGATCGCCAGGCTCAGCTGAGCGTCATCCCCGTGGCTGGGCACACCAACGGGCCTGCTAGACTTTCTGAATGAGCAGAACGTTCACAAAACACACCAACTCGTGACGGGCAGGCGGCTACCCAACTCGGCGCATGTGTCCCGTCCCTGGCGCATCCGCGAGATCACCACCGACTTCCGCCTCGAGGACGTCTGGCGGCTGCCGTGGGCAGGCGGTCCGGGTGACTTCGCCCACCTCATTGACACGGTGGCCGAGTACGACCCCGCGCAGAGCGCCAGCTGGCCGCTGGCGGCCCTCTTCCGGCTGCGCTGGAAGCTGGGCGAGATCCTCGGGTGGGACGCTCCCGGCACCGGCCTGGGCGACCGGGTGGCAACCCTGCGGGAGCGGCTCCCTGACGACCTGCGAGCGACGCCCGGGCCTTCGCCCCGGGTCCTGCCCTTCACCTCGCTGTACCAGACCGAGGACGAGTGGGCGATCGAGAGCGCCAACCAGACGATGCACGGCATCCTCCACCTCGGCCGCGTGCCGGCCGGCGACGGCGGTTTCGGCGCTCAGATGGCGATCTACGTGAAGCCGAACGGCCTGCTGGGGATGGCGTACATGGCCCTGATCAAGCCCTTCCGGTACCTGGTCGTATACCCGCGGATGATGCGGGAGATGGCGCACAGGCTGGGCGCCTGACCGGGGCCCACAAGAAAAGGGC
>JAXDLV010000233.1:0-13295 GCA_034666445.1 Chloroflexota bacterium
GGGCGGGCGCCGGCGGCGCGTTCTCCCAGCCGGCGACATCGTCACCCCCGCCGGCGCCCGCCCAGCTCGACCGCCCCGCGCTGACAGCGCTGCGCGCCCAGCTGGCCTCCGCCATGGCGGCCCACAGCGGCGGTGGCCACCCCGCCCGCGCCTGGGGTGGGGGCGCCGCCGCCGGCCTCGCCGGACCGTACCGCGACCTCGACGCCTACGCCGACCTCGCGGGCCTGCTGGCGACCCGCGGCCTGGACAACCCCGCCTTGCCGCTTGGCAACGACCGCGACCGGGCGCTGCTGGCGGCGGTCGCCAGCGAGGTGCGCGACCTCTCAGGCCCCCACGGCGGCGCTCACCTGCTGCTTGCTCGTCTCGCCGACGAGCGGGGTAGCACCGCCTGCCCCGAGGGCCGCGACAACGCCACGGCTGACCCGCGCTGCCTGCGGGCGCCCTTCTCGGACGCGCTTAAGGCGGGCTGGTACGACGCCGCCTCGCACGCCTTCTTCCACGTCGGTGACACCACCACCGTCTACCGGCCGGTGGAGGCCATAGCGGTGGGCTGTGCGCTGGTGGTGAGCGGCCTCGACGGCGTCCAGGACGAGGACAAGATCAGCGCCGGGATGGACATCATCAAGAAGGAGATGGAGTCGGACTTCGACCAGCACTACGGGCTGGTCTACGGGCTGATGACCGCCAACCCCGGCGGTGGCCGCCAGCCGCTCGACACCAACACTCGCGTCGCCGACCAGGCCGGCATCGCGGAGATGCTGCTGCAGGCGTTCGACGCCAGCCGCGAGCGCCAGCTGCAGGAGTACGCCCGCGTGGCGATGGCGCCGCTGCTCGACGACACCGCCGGCCTCGCGACGGCGCGGGGCTACATCTCGGGCTTCGACCTGAAGAGCTCCCCGCCGGCCAACCCCGATGTCGACGTCGAGGCCGGCGTGCTGGTGCTGCAGGCCGCCCACCACTACGACGTCGACGACGGCAACCTCCTCGCCCGGGTGGAGGAGACGGCGGCCCGCGGGCTGCTGGCGGCGGCTACCGTCGCCGGGGCGGCCGACGGCCTCCCAGGCGCGCTGACGGCAGCGGGCCCGACGATGCGCTCGGGGCTGGTGACGGCGCTCGGGGTGCTGGCGCTCACCGATGTCCTGGCCATCCCTCGCCCCGCGACGGCCGCCGCCGCCCCGGTGGCCAGCCCATAGGGCCTACTTCGCGGCGGGCACCTTCGCCGGCCTTCCGCTACCGGCGACCGCGCCGGCACCGTTGCCGCCGGCGCGCCGCGGCCCCGCCGGCCGCGCCGCCTGGTCGCGGAAGATCTTGAGGTAGTCACGCATGTAGCGCGTGATCAGGAAGTTCTTGCGCACGTGCTCCTTGCCCGCCTGGCCCATGCCCTCCGCCAGCTCGGGGCGCTGCAGGAGCCAGGTCACCCGGTCGGCGCACTCCTCGACGCTGTCGACTAGGTAGCCGCTGACCCCGTCCTGCACCTGCAGCGGGATGCCCCCGACGTTGCCCGCCACCACGGGGCGCTCCTTCCACAGCCCCTCTGCCACGGTGAGCCCGAAGCCCTCCCGCAGCGACTTCTGGATCAGGACCTCGCTGGCCCGCTGGAAGGCGTTGACCTCGACGTGGCCGACGCCGTGGATGTTGGACAGGATGTGGATGTCGTAGTCCTCGCCGGCGCGGCGGACGGTGCGTTCGAAGTAGCTCCAGCCCTCGGGGTCGTCGGTGGCCATCGACGCGATCATCAGCAGCTGCAGCTTGGGCACCTGCTGCTTGCAGAGGCGGTAGACGTCGATCACCCCCAGCGGGTCCTTCCAGGGGTCGAAGCGCGACACCTGGCAGATGATCGGGCGCTCCGGGTCGACGCCGTAGCGGCGCAGGATCTCGTGCACGGTGTCGCGGCCGAGGCGGCCGTTCTTGGGCGCCAGGGGGTCGATCGCCGGCGGGCTGATGCGGATGTCGCGGCCCTTGAGCTCCGGCTTGACGTAGTCCTGGTGCGTGAAGATCAGGGTGTCGAAGGGCTTGAGGTAGGGGAGCAGGAAGCGCCACGTCTTGGGCAGCGCGTCGGTGAGGTCGATGTGGCAGCGCCAGGTGAGTCCCCCGCCCAGCGGCCGGCCGGCCTCGGCGAGGTAGTGAGGGAGCCCCGCGGGCTGGGGGTCGTGGATGACAACGAAGTCGTAGTGCTCGTCCCAGTCCTGGGCGTTCTGGCGCTGGTACTTGCGCCACAGGTTGGCGCGCTGCTCGCTCCACTGGACCGCGCCCTGAAGCGAGTTGTGCATCGCCTTGGTGACCGTGAAGAAGCGGTCGGTGCCGTGCATCACCTGCCAGTCGGCGTCGAGGCCGATGTCCCTCATCAGCGGCACCAGCGTGCCCAGCAGCTCGGCCACGCCGCCGCCGAACGCGGTGGCGTTGAGGTGGAGCACGCGCGCGCCCTTCAGGTCCCGCGCCAGCTCGCGGATCTCGGTTGTCGCCTCCTCTCCGATGATCTTCTCGTACGCCTTGAAACGTTTTGGCAGGACCGGGACGGAAGAGTACATCGAGGCGTAGTTTAGGGCCGGGCGGTGCCGGCGGATAGGCCTAGAGCCAGCCGGACCTGAGGATGCCGACCAGCAGCCAGAAGCCGAGGATGACCGCGGTCCCGAACATCAGCCCGCCGAAGACGGGCACGTCGAACAGCCGGGGACCGAACTGCACCGAGGATGAGCCGACGATGAGGGCCGCGATGAAGATCGCCACCGCCATGCGGTTGAAGAACTTGGCGGTGCGGTCGATGCCCTTGGTGACCACGTCCTCCGCCCGCCGCACCTCGCGGAGGGTGTCCTGCAGCTCGTCGAGCACGTCGGCGACCTGGTAGGGGAAGCGGCCCACGATGTCGACCACCTCGGACGCGCGCTCGATGTTCTCGCCCGCCAGTGAGCGGGGGCTGTAGCGCCGCAGCGCCATCCGCCGGACGTAGGGCTCGGCCACCTCGAAGACGTTGAAGTCGGGGTACAGCTCGCGGCCGGTGCCCTCCACTGTGATCAGCCCGCGCAGCACCAGGAAGTACTTCGTCGGCAGCTTGATGCGGTACCGGTAGACCATGTCGAGCAGCTCCAGCACCAGCCGCTGGGTGTCGACCTGCGCCAGCGTCACCCCCGTGTAGCGCCGCAGGATGCCCTCGGTGGTGGCGGCGATGTCGTTCTCGAACTCCCGCGGGAAGCTCATCCCCAGGTTGCGCATGTCGCGCACCACGTGGCCGGGCTGCTGGCGGACGAGGTGGATCATGTAGTCGGTCAGCACGCGCATCTCGCGGTCGCTGATGAGGCCGATGGAGCCGAAGTCGATCAGGCCGTACTGGTCGGGGCTGACGACGATGATGTTGCTGGGGTGGGCGTCGCCGTGGAAGGCGCCGTGCTCGAACACCTGGGTCAGCGACAGCTCCGCGCCGAGGATCGCCAGCTTGCGCCGGTCCTCCAGCGTGTAGTCGTCTGGGTTGATGCGCGACAGCGGGGTGCCGTCGATGAACTCCGTCGTCAGCACCCGGCTGGTGGAGCGCTCCCAGAAGACCTCGGGGATGATCACCCGCTCGTCGCCGCGGAAGTCCTCGCGGACGCGGTTGGTGTTGCGCGCCTCCTCCAGGTAGTCGAGCTCGGCGTAGAGGAAGGTCTTGATCTCCTGCACCAGCTTGGTGGGCACAAAGGGCAGGTCGGTGGCGCGGTCCTCGATGACCTGGGCGATGTCCTCGATCACCGGCAGGTCGGCCTCGACCTGCTCGCGGGCCCGCGGGCGCTGCACCTTCACCGCCACCTTGCGGCCCTTGTACTTCGCCACGTAGACCTGCCCGATGGAGGCCGAGCCGATGATGTTCTTGCTGTCGAACTCGGTGAAGAGGTCCTCGACCTTGCCGCCCAGGTCCTCCTCGATCACCGCCCGGATCTCGGGGAACGGCACCGGCGTCACCTCGTCGCGGAGCAGGCGCAGGGTGAATAGCACCTCCGGCGGGAGGATGTCGGGGCGCACTGACAGCACCTGGCCGACCTTTATGTACGTCGGCCCCAGCTCCTCGAGGATGGTCTTCAGCTCCTCGCCCCAGTGCGACGGCAGGCGCTCCTCGCGTGGGACGCCGCGCCAGCGCAGGATGTACTGCCCGAACGCGTAGCGCTTGAGGATCAGGCCGAAGCCGTGACGGGCGAACACCTCTGCGATCTCCCGCTCCCGGGGCAGGTTGCGGAGGCGGGCCACTGTGCGCAGCATCAGGGGGTCAGTTTAAGGTCCCACCGGGCCCGGGACCTCGCGCCGCGCGGCGGCCCTAGCGCGTGACGCTGGTGAAGTTGAAGCGCTCCAGCTGCATCGCCGGCACCGTCAGCCCCACGGTGTAGTCGTAGTCCGAGCCGACAACCACCTGCCGGGTCGCCGTCAGCCCCCGGGTGGTGGCGAAGGCGTCCATCACCGACTGGGTGAAGCGCATGTTCTTGATCGGCCGGGTGACCTCGCCGTCCTCGATCAGGAAGGTGCCGTCGCGTGTCATCCCGGTGAGCAGGCTCTTGCGGGGGTGGAGGATGTTGACGTACCAGAAGCGGGTCACCCAGACGCCACGCTCGATGCCCCGCGCCAGTTCGGTGGCGGAGGCGGCCACCCCCGCGCCCATGAACAGGTTGGTGGCCCACGCGCCGCTGGGGTTGGGGGCGGGCAGGCCGTGGCCGGTGGACTCCGTGCCCGCCCGCGCCGCCGAGGCCACGTCGTGCACGACGCCGGTGGCCACGCCACCCTCGACCAGGTCGACGCGGCGCTTGGCGACGCCCTCGAAGTCGAACGGCATAGGCAGGCCCGCGGGGTCGTTGCCGTCGTCCCAGATGTCGACCGCCGGCCCGGTGACCGGCTCGCCGAGACGCATGAAGGTGCGACCTTCTTCGACCGACAGGCCGCTGAACCCGATGTACGAGAGGTACTCCACCAGCTCGGCGACCGCGTACGGCTCGAGCACCACGGGGTAATCGCCCGGCTCGATGGCCTCGGCGTGGCGGGTGCGGACGGCCTTGTCGATGGCCTCCTCCCCGGCGGCGGCGCCGTCGATGTCGGCGATCCGCGACGCGGCGCGGGCGGCAAAGCCGTGGCCCTCGCCGGCGATGGTCGCCACCTGGAGGCTGGCGATCGTGCGCGGCGCGGACAGGAACAGCCCGTTGGAGTTGGCGATCGCGTAGGTGGTCACCCCGGTGCTGTACGCGCCGAAGGCGTCCACCCCCCGGGCGGTCGCCTGGCGGCAGATGGCCTCCACCGCGTCCGCGCGCTGGTCCGGCGTGGCCTCCGCCGTGGCGGGGTCGGCGGTGGGGGCCTCGACGGTGACCGGCGGCGCCAGGCGCAGGCCCTCGCGCGGCTGCGACTGGCGCGCCGCCGCCACCGCCCGGTCGACAACCTCGCGGAGGTCGTCGTCTCCCAGCTGGTCGGTGCCGGCCACTCCAGTGCGGCCGTCGAGGATGACGCGCACGCGCACGCTGAGACGCCGCTCGGCGACGTTCTGGTGCACCTGGCTGTTGGCGAAGCGCGTGAGCGCGGTGTCGGCGTCCACCAGCAGGACCTCGGTGTCGCCCTCGGGGGAGAGCGCCAGCACGCGCTCGGCGATGTCCGGCAGCCCCTGCGGCCCGTCGGCGTCGCCCAGCGCCTCGACCCGCTCCGCCGTCATGTGATCCCCACCTGGACGCCCTGGAAGCGCGCCGGCGGGGCGCCGTGGCCCACCCGCATGGTCTGCCCGGGCTGGCCCTTGCCGCAGTTGATCAGGCCGTACAGCCGCCACTCGTCCTCACCACCGACGGCGTCACAGGAGCCCCAGAACTCCGGGGTGATCCCCGCGTAGGTGGCGTTGCGGTACATCTTCCCGAGCTTGCCGTCGCGGACCTCGTAGGCGACCTCCGTGCCGAACTGGAAGTTGAGGCGCTTGTCGTCGATGGACCAGGACTTGTTGGTCTTCATGTAGATCCCGTCCCGGGTGTCGGCGATCATCGCCTCCAGGCTGCTGTCGCCAGGGCGGAGGTTGACGTTGGTCATCCGGATCAGCGGGATCCGGCTCCAGTTCTCGGCCCGCATCGCGCCCATGCTCCGGGTGCTGACATCGCCGTTGTACTGCCGGGAGAGGAGCCGGCCCAGCTCCGACGCGGTCTCGCGGCTGGTGAGGTAGCCGACGAAGGTTCCCCTGTCGACAAGCTTCACGCACTGCGCCTCGACGCCCTCATCGTCCCAGCCGAAGGTGCCCAGCGCGCCGGGGACGGTGGCGTCCGCGACGATGGTGACGAGGTCGCTGCCGTACCGCAGGGTGCCCAGCAGGTCGGGCGTCATGAAGCTGGTGCCGGCGTACGCGGCCTCGGTGCCGAACACGCGGTCCAGCTCGGTGGGGTGACCGCAGGACTCGTGCACCTGGAGGGCAACCTGGTCGGAGTCGAGGATGAGCGTCTTGACCCCCGACGGGCAGTCCTCGGCGGTCAGCAGGGCGCACGCCTCCTCGGCCACCCGCGGCGCGTTGCCGGCGAGGTCCATCGCCGCGACCAGCTCCCAGCCGCCCTGACCCACCTGGCGGCCGAATGAGTTCGGGTAGCTGCGCTTCTGTACCTCGTCGTCGCTCACCGCCGTGCACTCGATGCCGGCGCCGGTCTCGAACGCCTCCTGCTCGAGGTCGGCGCCATCGGTGGAGACGAAGAGCTTGCGCCAATGGGTGGCCTCGCAGGAGGCCTCGGACACCCGCACGTAGGGGTCGACGCGGAGCCGCGCCTCGGCCTCGAGGAGGACCTTGATCTTCTCCTCCAGGCTGACAGAGAACGGGTCCGTCACCACCGGGCCGCGGTAGCTGCCCCGCGTCGCGACCGGCCGCCCCAGGTCGACGGGCTGCCGCTGCACCCGGCCGCTGGCGCGCGCCACCGCCACCGCCGTGGCCACCGCGCGGTCCACCGCCTGGTTGGACAGGTCGGACGTGCAGGCGAAGCCCCAGGCGCCGCCCAGCAGCAGGCGGATGCCGATCCCCTGCGACTCGTCCTGGGCGAGGCCGTCCACCTGGCCGTGCTTCACGGCCACCTCTTCGTGCCGGGTCTCGGCGACGCGGACGTCGGCGTACCCCGCGCCCGCCGCGCTGGCAGCGTCGAGCGCGCGCTGCGCTATGTCTCGCAGATCATCACTCCCGGGTGGCAAGGTGGCGTCCCACGCGCGCTGCGAGGCCACCCCCGCCCCGGCAGCGTGACTGAACTGTAGCGCATGGCCCGGCTGTTCGTAGGGGCGTCGCCGATTCATGATACGATCGCTATAAAGTTCAAATTCAGGGAGGCGCGTGTTAGAGGAGTACGCCCGCCACTTGCTGGAGGGCTGGCACCCTGTCATCGCCGCCAACCGCGCGCCCGTCGAGGTCCAGAAGAAGGGCAGCCGCTTCATAGCGTCCAGGGGGGCGGGGGGGCTCGTGTCGGCGTTGTCCACGCTCGCCTCCAGCACGGACGCGGTCTGGGTCGGCTGCGCCCGGACCGACGCGGACCGCGAGGTGGCGGCCCGCCACCCCCGCAGCAGCGTGCGCATCACCGGGGACGACGGCCGCGCCTACTCGATCGGCTTCGTGACGCCCGACGAGGAGGCCTACGACATGTACTACAACCAGATCAGCAACCCGCTGCTCTGGTTCATCCAGCACTACCTCTGGAACCTCAGTCACAACCCCGTGATCGACGAGGCCACCGACCGTGCGTGGACCCAGGGGTACGTCCACGTCAACCGCCTGTTCGCCGAGAAGATCGTGCAGTCCGCGCGCCGCCGCGGCGCCAAGACCAGCCGCCGGGACCGGCCCCTGATCCTGATCCAGGACTACCAGCTGTACCTGGTCGCGAAGATGGTCCGCGAACGGATGCCGGAGGCCACGCTGCAGCAGTTCATCCACATCCCCTGGCCCACCCCGCAGTACTGGAAGGTACTGCCCGACAAGATGCGCGACCCCATTGTCGAGGGCCTGCTTGGCAATGACATCGTCGCCTTTCAGACCCCCCGCGACTGCCGCAACTTCCTCCTCACATGCGAGGAGAACCTCCACCTGCCCGTCGACTACCGCGAGCAGACGGTGTTCGTAAGCGGCCGCACGGTCTGGGTCCGCGCCTACCCCGTGAGCATCGACGTCGACCAGTTCACCGAGCTGGCCGGGAGCCGCGAGGTGCTCCAGGAGCAGCGCAATATCCGCCGCTGGCGGCCGGAGAGGCTGATCATCCGCGTCGACCGCAGCGACCCGTCGAAGAACCTGCTGCGCGGCTTCGCCGCCTACGATCGGCTGCTCCAGCAGCACCCCGAGCTGGCGGGCACGGTGCAGTTCTGGGCCTACCTGCAGCCCTCGCGGCAGGACATCCCGATCTACCGCAAGTACCTGGAGGAGGTGCAGTTCGTCACCCGCGAGCTGAACCAGCGCTACGGCCGGGAGGGCTGGCGCCCGGTGCGGCTGGAGCTGCGCGAGAACCTCAACCGCGCGGTCGCCGCATACAAGGAGTTCGACGTCCTGCTGGTCAACTCCATATACGACGGCATGAACCTCGTCGCCAAGGAGGGGATGATGGTCAACGAGCGCGACGGCGTGCTGATCCTCTCTGAGAACACCGGCTCCTACGGCGAGCTGGGCCAGTGGGCCTTTACCATCAACCCCTTCGACGTCGACGCGACCGCCGAAGCGCTGTACCAGGCGCTGGTCATGGACGAGAAGCAGCGCCGGGCGCGGCTCAACCACATCCGCGCGTCGGTGCGCCAGAACGACATCGCGCGCTGGATCTCGGCGCAGCTGCAGGACATCCGCGACCTGACCCGCGCCGGCCGCTCCCGCCGCCGCCGCGTCGCCCGCACCGTCAACCGCATCGTCCGCGCCGGCTGACGCCGCCCGGCGGCGGCCAGGACCCGCGCCTACCCCGCAGCCAGCAGGGCGTCGACCAGCTCGCCAACCTCCGACCGGTCGGCCAGCACCAGGTCGCAGACCTGGCGCAGCATGGGCGGCGCCTCCGGCGAGTCGATCCCGACAGCCAGTGCCGGCAGCTCATCAGACATCAGCCGCAGCCGGTCCCAGGCGGCGACGTCGCCGAGGTCGTCGCCGGTGAAGCTGATCGCGCCGGGCCCCAGCTTCTCGCGGAGGAACTGCAGCGCCCAGCCCTTGTCGACGGCGTCCTTCGGCTTCATCTCATAGACGAGCCGCCCCTCCACCGCGGTCAGGCCGGCGCCGAACGCCAGGCTGCGGAACTCGCGCCAGACGGCGCGGTCGCCGCCGACCTCCTCCGCGCCTCGGTAGTGCAGCGCCAGCCCCCAGGCCTTGACCTCGACGCGGGTGCCGGGCAGCCGTCGGGACAGCTCGCCCAGCCTGCCCCGCGCGGTCTCCAGGCTGGCCTGGGCGGTGGCGGCGTCGAAGCCGGGGGGGTGCCCGGTGGCAGACAGATCATGAGGCAGCTCCAGTCCGTAGCTGCCCAGCGCGATCCAGCCGGGGGGGAGCATCCTGGCGAGCACCGCGCGCTCCCGACCCGAGACCACGGCCAGCCAGCCGACCTCGGCACGTAGCTTCTCCAGCCGCGCCACCAGGTCCTGGTCGAGAACCGCGGCGTTGGGGTCCGGCACGATTGCCGCGAGGGTCCCATCGAAGTCGAAGGCCACCAGCCACTCGCTCCTGGCGGCGGCGCCGAGCCGCCCGACGGCGGCCTGGATGGGGTTCAGAGAATCTCGCGGTACATCTGGTAGGCCTGCTTCAGGTCCGGCGGCGGCGCAAGGTCGCGCGAGTGGAGGACCTCGAGGAGGCTGAGGATGTGGCGCACGCCGGCGAGGTTGACGCCGCGCTCGCGCGTCATGTGCTGGATCACCTGCAGCCGGCGGATGTCGCGCTGCGAGTAGCGCCGGCGGTTGGTCGTGGTGCGATGGGGCCGGACCAGCCCGAGCTCCTCATACATCATGAGGGTGCGGGGGTGCGTCTCGAGGATCTCGGAGGCCACGCTGATCGTGTAGACGGCCTTGTCGAGATCGAAGGCGGCCTCGCTCACTCCTTGATCCACCTGCCCACGCCGCGCGCCAGCGTCGAAGGCGTGGTCTCCGCCTTCACGAGGTAGTCGAGGGCCCCCAGCTTGAGGCCGCGGTCGACCAGCTCGGTCTCGCCGTAGTTGCTCAGGATGATCACGGGTATGTGGCGCAGCCCCTCGTCGCCGCGGAGCGCCTCGAGCACCGCGAAGCCGTCCATCTTCGGCAGGCGGATGTCGAGAAACACGATGTCGGGCGTCGATTCCCGGGCCAGCCGCAGCCCCTCCTCCCCGTCGGGGGCAACGGTGACGGTGTAACCGTCCAGCTCGAGCTTGAGACGGTACATCTCAGCCACCGCGGCGTCGTCCTCTATGAAGAGGACACGAACCTCCTCCTCAGCTTCCATCGACACTGGGGTATTCCTCCTGTCGCCCCGCCAGGGCGGGGGGTGAAATGTGCAAACGCACCTATCAGATTTCCCCCGTGTCTACGACGTTCTTTATACACCGCAGGGGACACGTTTCGGGCGAAATGGACGGCGTCCCCGAGTTGGGCTAGACTAAGCCCAATCAGGGGGTGACAAACTTGTCGACCTTGCTCGGGCACGCCGATATCGGCCTTGACAAACCCATCTACACCATCAGCGTGGCGTCGGAGATCCTGTCGACACACCCGCGCACGCTCATGATGTACGAGACCCTGGGCCTGGTCACCCCCGCGCGCACCACCACCAACCGCCGCCGCTTCTCCCAGCGCGATGTCATGAAGCTCCGCTGCATCCAGCAGCTGACCCGCAACCACGGCGTCAACCTGGCCGGCGCGCGGCACATCCTGGAGCTCCTGCGGATCCTTGGCGACCACGGCGTCGCGCCGCCCCAGGCGCTCTCCGGCATCGACGTCTCACAGATCAGTCTCTGACCCGCGGCCCCCTTACTTTATAGGGGGAGGCACACCTTAGATGATGGTGGACGCATGGTCTTTGATTACTGCGTACCTGCATGCTACAATGCCTTCGTCCCCCCTCTTCTGAGGCCCCCCACTCCGGTGGTGGGGCCTCATCTCTTTTAACTACCGATCGGTAGACTCGCTGCCATGTCGGCGATACGCCCGGCCCGAATGAGCCAGTGGCGCCCGGTTGGCGGCGAGATCCGCCCGGGGGTCAGCCTTCGCGAGCAGCCCGGGAAGGGAACCGCGCGGCGCCGCCGCGGCGGGGCTGCGGGACCACGCAAGCCGGGCTGGCGGGGCCCGTTTGGGCTGAGCAAATGGCAGACCGTCGCTGCCGTCATCGGGGCCCTCTTCCTGGCACTGGTGCTCTTCATCACGGTGGTGGCGCTCACGCTGCCCGACCCCGCCAACGTCCAGCTCCATGCCGGTGAGATCAAGATCTACGACCACACCGGCCAGAAGCTGGTGGCCGATGTCCAGGGCGGCGGCCAGCAGCGCACGGAGGTGGGGCTCGACAGGATCAGCAAGAAGCTGCAGGACGCCACCGTCGCGGCGGAGGACAAGAACTTCCGCCAGCACGCCGGCATCGACTGGGGCCGGCTGGCGCGGGCTCTGACGCTGGACATCATCAACCGCCGTGCCGACTCCGGCGCCAGCACTATCACCCAGCAGCTGGCCAAGAACGAGCTGCTCACCGCCGACCGGACGCCGATGCGCAAGATCCGGGAGGCGATCCTGGCGACCGAGATCGAGCAGCGGTTCACCAAGGACGAGATCCTCAAGCTCTACCTCAACTCCATCTTCTACGGCCACCACAGCTACGGCGCCCAGGCGGCGGCCAAGACGTACTTCGACAAGGATGCAGCCGACCTCTCCCTCGGCCAGGCCTCCTTCCTGGCGGGCCTGCCCCAGGCCCCCAGCTACTACGACCCCCAGACCAACTACGAGGGCGCCAAGGCCCGGCAGCACTACGTCCTCGACCAGATGGTGCGCGACGGGATGATCAGCCAGCAGGAGGCCGACGCCGCCGACGCCGAGGACCTCGTGCCCCAGCTCAAGTACAAGATCGACGCGGTCGAGGGTCCCGCCCCGCACTTCGTCCAGTACCTGCTGGGCCAGCTGGAGAGCCAGTACGGCGCCGACCTGATCCGCGTCGGCGGCATCCAGGTGACGTCCACCCTCGACCTCGACGTCCAGGCAGCCGCCGGGGCGGCGGTCAAGGGCGGCGTCGAGAAGCTCGCCGGGCAGGGCGTGAACAACGGCGCGATGCTGGTCACCGACCCCCGCACCGGCCAGATCCTGGCGATGGTGGGCTCGTACGACTACACCGACCCGGACAACAAGATCGCGGGGCAGAACAACATGACCCTGCGGCCGCGGCAGCCGGGGTCCAGCTTCAAGCCATACGTGTACCTCACCGGGATCGCCAACAAGAAGTTCGACACCGTCACGCCCTTTGACGACTCGGGGAACGTATTCGGCAAGGACACGCCCAAGGACTTCGACAACCGGTACGAGGGCAAAATGCTGCTGCGCCAGGCGCTGGTGCAGTCACGCAACGTCCCGGCGGAGCAGGCAATGCAGCGGGCGGGTATTCAGGACGTCCTCTCCACGGTCCGTCGCATGGGCATCACCAGCGACCTCAAGCCCGAGCTCGGGACCGCCATCGGCAGCTCCGAGATCAGCATGCTCGAGCACGCCACCGGTTATGGGGTGCTGGCCAGCCAGGGCATCAAGCGCGAGCCCTTCGGCGCGCTCAAGGTGCTCAGCGGCGAGGGCAAGGACATCACGATCGCGCCCTCGGGCGGCCAGCGGGTGATGGACGCCGCGCCGACCTACATAGTCAACGACATCCTCAAGGGCTACAACAAGCAGTGGAACATGGGCTTCGACCGGACCCTGGCGTCCAAGTCGGGCACGACCAACGTCGGCTCCGGCACCGGTGACGGGTGGCTGATGTCCTACAACCCCGAGGTCGTGATCGCCGCCTGGGCCGGCCACACCAGCCCCGACAAGACCGTGACCGCCGCCACCAGGTCCTTCTTCGGCGTCAACCTCGCCCAGGCCATGGTGGTGCCCTTCCTGAAGAGCCTGCCGGGTCGCTGGAACAAGGACTTCGACAAGCCGCCCGACGGCCTGACCACGTGCGCCTCCAACGTCGGCGGCCTCAACGTCCAGGACAACGTCAACCCCGAGATCGTCCTGTCCGGCGACAGCTGCAAGCCCGCCGAGACCACGCCGTCGCCGTCGACCAGCGCGGAGCCGAGCCCGTCGCCGACGATCGTGCTCTCGCCCAGCCCGACGCCGTCGATCGGCTTCGTCGTCACGCCGTCCCCAAGCGGCCTGCTGATCTCGCCGACGCCCCAGCCGTGACCCTCGCCATGATGCTG
>JAXDLV010000234.1:0-4402 GCA_034666445.1 Chloroflexota bacterium
GTCTACGGCGGCTGAGCGCCTGACCGGCTAGCCGCCATGGCCACCTTCTCGCGCCACAACCTCTACTCCGCCTGGGACGGCACCCAGGAGCCGCTGCTGAGGATGCGGCGCATGGCGAACTCGAAGTCGCTGCCCGCGAAGACGTCCTCCGAGATGCGGTTCATCACGTCCTCGGCGTCCAGCGGCAGCGGCTCCTGGGTGCCGTCCCAGGCGGAGTAGAGGTTGTGGCGCGAGAAGGTGGCCATGGCGGCTAGCCGGTCAGGCGCTCAGCCGCCGTAGACCGCGCCCGCCCCCACCCGGGACTTGTTCAGGCGCTTGCCGAGGTGAAGGCCCTCCAGCGCGAACTCGAAGACGCTCGCAGTCATCGCCGGGCTCGGCTTCAGCTTCAGCCGATGCACCGCGGCGGCGACCTCGGGGAACTCGTCCGCCTCGGCCACGTAGTCCGCCGAGGGCAGCCTGTCCGAGACCTCGAAGCTGTGGCCGGAGTCGAAGCGCTCCACCATCTCGGCAAAGTCGCCCGCGTCGAGGTGGCGGCGGAACACGTTGGAGATCGCGCTCCGGGTCAGCTTCTCCAGCAGCGCCTCGTCGTCAGCGTCCTCGTAGCTCTCCAGCTCGATCTTGCCGAGCGTGCTGGGCCCGATGGACGCCAGGTCGGACACCCGGGGCACCGCCTCCGGCTCGCCGTTGCGGATCGCCCTGCGCAGCGCGTTGCTGGCGATGTTCTCCTGGTTGGCGATGCTCACGCGGACCGAGACGCCGCTGCCCTGGTTGACCTGGGGATGGCGCCGGGCGAGGTGGGTGATCTCGGCGACGATCTCCTCCATGTACGCCGGGATCCGCATCGTCGTGCCGGAGTCCTCGATCGGCCTCGCCTCGGCGCGCACGATGTCGACCTCGTGGGCCACCGTCGGCGGGTAGTGGGTACGCACCTGGGCACCGAAGCGGTCCTTGAGGGGGGTGATGATGCGGCCGCGGTTGGTGTAGTCCTCCGGGTTGGCGCTGGCCACAACGAAAACGTCCAGCGGCAGGCGGATGCGGTAGCCGCGGATCTGGACGTCGCGCTCCTCCATCACGTTCAGCAGGCCGACCTGGATGCGCTCGGCGAGGTCGGGCAGCTCGTTGATGCAGAACACTCCCCGGTTGGTGCGCGGCACCAGGCCGTAGTGAATGGTCAGCTCGTCGGAGAGGTAGCGGCCCTCGGCGACCTTGATCGGGTCAACCTCGCCGATCAGGTCGGCGATCGAGGTGTCGGGGGTGGCCAGCTTCTCGGCATAGCGGTCGTCGCGGTGCCACCACGCGATCTCGACGTCGTCGCCGCGCTCGGCCACCTTCTCGCGGCACTCGCGGCAGGACGGGTGATAGGGGTCGTCGTTGATCTGGCACCCGGCGATCACCGGCACGAACTCGTCGAGGAGGTTGACCAGCGCCCGTATCAGGCGGGACTTGGCCTGGCCGCGCTCGCCCAGGAAGACGATGTCCTGCCCCGAGATGATCGCGTTCTCCACGCTGGGAATGACGGACTCCTCGTACCCGACGATGCCGGGGAAGAGGTCCTGTCCCTCGCGCACCATCCGGATGAGGTTGCGGCGCATCTCGGTCTTGATGTCGGGGACCTCGTACTCCGCCTTGCGAAGCTCGCCTATGGTCGTCGGTCGCTTCATGAATCTCCTCGATCTCCCGCCCGGTGCTTGGCGGCTGGAGACGAATATAGACCCCGTTCGCCGGGCGGCCATCCCCCATACGGCTAGTGGCGCGCGGGCGGCGTCAAACGCGGCCGGGGGGATCGCTACGATAGTGGCCGATGAAGGCTCGAGGCAGGGCACGGCCGGCGGCGACCAAGCGCGCCAGCCGTCCGCGGGTGACGACGCCCGAGTCGATCAAGCTCCTCGCCTACGGCGGCCGATCCGGGCGGCGAACGCCGGAGGTGAAGCGACTGCTGGACTGGTACCGGCAGATGTACCTCATCCGCCGCTTCGAGGAGGCGGCGGCCGAGATGTACGCGCTGGGCAAGATCGGCGGCTTCCTTCACCTCTACATCGGCGAGGAGGCGGTGGCCGTGGGCGCGATGGCGGCGCTGGAGCCCCAGGACCACCTCCTCACCCACTACCGCGACCACGGCTACGCCCTGGCCAGAGGCTCCGACCCCGGCGCGGTCATGGCGGAGCTGTTCGGGCGGAGCACCGGCGTCACCCGCGGGATGGGCGGGTCGATGCACCTGGTCGACCCCGAGCGCAACTTCTGGGGCGGCCACGCGATCGTGGGCGGCCACATCGTGATCGCCCCCGGGCTGGCGCTGGCGGCTGTCATGCAGAACCAGAAGCGGGTCGTGGTCGACGTCTTCGGCGACGGCGCCACCGCGATCGGCGAGTTCCACGAGGGCGTCAACCTGGCGGCGATCTGGGATCTCCCCGTGATCTTCCTGGTTGAGAACAACCTCTACGGGATGGGCGCTCGCCCCGAGGAGCAGTTCAAGGTCCCCGAGATCTTCAAGCGCGCCGCCGCCTACGGCATCCCCGGCAAGCGCGTCGACGGCATGGACGTGATCGAGGTCAACCGCGTCATCAGCGAGGCGGCCGCCCGGGCGCGGTCCGGCGGCGGGCCCACCATCGTCGAGGCGATCACCTACCGCTTCCGCGGCCACTCCATGGCCGACGCCGAGAGCTACCGGGAGAAGGCGGAGGTGCGCAAGTGGCAGCGCCGCGACCCCATCCGCGTCCTCGATGAGCGGCTGGTCAAGGGCGGCCATGTCCACCGCAAGGAGCTGCACGAGATCCAGCGCCAGGTGGAGCTGCAGGTGCAGGACGCCGTGGTCTTCGCCGACAACAGTCCGTTCCCCTCGCTCGACACGCTGTTCCAGAACATCTACGCGATGCCCCTGGAGAACCGCGGCGGCGCAGTGAGCGGCCCGGAGGTGGTGATCCCGCCGCTGCTGGTGGCCAAGGCCGAACGCCTGACCCAGAAGGCCGAGGAGCGCTCCCGGCAGCAGCCGGCGCTGATGTCGCTGGACGCGTCCGACGCCGGCGGCCCCGGCGGCCGGCCACCGGACATCGAGGAGCCGAGCGGCCCCGGAGGTCCGCCGCCGCCGGCCGCTGCGCCGCGCGCCAAGAAGGCCCGCGAGGCGTCGCCCCCGGCGCAGGCGCCCGCCGCGGCGGGGCGGACACGCAAGCTGCCCCAGCCGGGCCGGCCCGGCGGGCGGTCGGGCTGATGGCGGAGATCACCTACCGGGAGGCGCTGCGCCAGGCGCTGAAGGAGAAGATGGAGGGCGACCCGCGCGTCTTCATCCTGGGCGAGGACGTCGGCGCGTACGGCGGCGCGTATTCCGTCACCAAGGGGCTGCAGGGGGAGTTCGGCCCGGCACGCGTCCGCGAGACGCCGATCGCCGAGTCCGGGATCATCGGCGCCGCCGTGGGCGCGGCGATGGGCGGGATGCGGCCGGTGGCGGAGATCATGACCATCAACTTCGCCCTGCTGGCAATCGACCAGCTGGTGAACCACGCGGCCAAGTTCCACTACATGTTCGGCGGCAAGATCCGGGTCCCCATGGTGATGCGCACCGTGAGCGGCTGGGGACAGCTGGGCGCGACCCACTCGCAGACCTTCGAGAACTGGTTCGCCTCGGTCCCCGGGCTCAAGGTCGTCGCCCCGGCCACGCCCCGCGACGCCAAGGGCCTGCTCAAGACCAGCATCGAGGACGACGACCCCGTGATCTTCATCGAGCACTCGCTCCTGTACGGGGTGAAGGGCGAGGTGCCCGGCAACGACTTCCGCGAGCCCCTGGGTCGGGCATCGGTGATGCGCGAGGGGCGCGACGTCACGATCGTGGCCTACTCGCGGATGCTGCAGGCGTCGCTCCGCGCCGCCGCCCAGCTGGAGGAGGAGGCGATCTCCGCCGAGGTGATCGACCTCCGCACCCTCCGCCCGCTGGACATGGACACCGTTTACGCCTCGGTGCGCAAGACCCACCGCCTGGTGGTCGCGGAGGAGGACTGGCGCACCGTCGGGCTGGGCGCCGAGATCGCCGCGGCCGCCGGCGAGGCCTGCTTCGACGACCTCGACGCGCCGATCCGGCGCGTGGCGATGCCGGACGTCCCGATGCCGTACGCCAAGAACCTGGAGATGGCGCTGGTGCCGACCGAGGAGGAGGTGGTGGCCGCCGTGCGTTCGGTCGTGCGCGACCACTAGCCAATGGCCAAGGACATCCTGATGCCCCAGATGGGCTACGACATGACCGAGGGCACCCTGGTGCGCTGGGTCAAGAAGGTGGGCGACAAGGTCAACCGCGGCGACATCGTGGCCGAGATCGAGACGGACAAGGCCACGGTGGAGATCGAGGCGTTCGACTCCGGTACCCTGCTCCGCACCGTCGCCGAGCCGGGCGACACCGTACCGGTCGGCGAGCCGA
>JAXDLV010000235.1:0-14072 GCA_034666445.1 Chloroflexota bacterium
AGGCCGCCGAGCGACCCGTCGTGATCTCGGGCGCGGGGGTCTACTGGCACCACGGCGAGGACGGCCTCCGCGCCCTCGCCGAGGCGGCCTGCCTCCCGGTGTACATGAACGGCCTGGGTCGCGGGACGCTGCCTACCGACCATCCCAACGCCTTCTCGCGCTCGCGCAGCGCCGCCCTCAGGTCGGCCGACCTGGTCGTCCTGCTGGGTACCCCACTGGACTTCCGGCTCAACTTCGGCCAGCCGCCGCTGCTGCCGGACAGCTACCGGCTGTTGCGCATCGACGCGCTGGAGAGTGACCTCTCCCAGAACCGCACTGCCGACGTGGGCATCGCCGGCAACATCGGCCGCGCCCTCGAGCTCATCGCGGCCAGGGCCGGCGCCGGCGGGGACGGCCGGGCGGCGCGGCTGCAGGAGCTCCGTGACATCGAGCAGGCCTCGGCGGCCAAGGACCGGGAGCTGCTCGAGTCCGACGCCAGCCCCATCCACCCGATGCGCCTCTACGGCGAGATCCTGAAGGTGCTGGACCGCGACGCCGTGGTGATCGGTGACGGCGGCGACTTCGTCAGCTACGCGGGCAAGCTGATCCCCACCTACGAGCCGGGCAGCTTCATCGACCCGGGTCCCTTCGGGGGCCTCGGCATGGGGCCGTCGTCGGCCATCGCCGCGCGCCTCGCGCGGCCCGACAAGCAGGTGCTCCTGCTCCTCGGCGACGGCGCCTTCGGCTTTGCCGGGATGGAGTTCGACACGATGGTCCGCCACCGTCTGCCGGTGGTCGCCGTGATGGGCAACAACAACGCGTGGGGCCTGGAGAAGCACCCGATGGAGATGATGTTCGGGTGGTCGGTGGCCGCCGACCTCAACCCCGGCGCCCGCTACGACAAGGTGGTCGAGGCGCTGGGCGGCCACGGTGAGCACGTCACCGAGCCGAGCCAGATCGCCCCCGCGCTGAAGCGCGCCTTTGACTCCGGCCTGCCGGCGCTGGTCAACGTCGCGTGCGACCCCACCGTCGCGTACCCGCGCAGCGCCAACCTGGCGTAGAGGAGAGGCGATGAACGACGACGCCACGGGCAGCGGCCCCCAGCCGGGCCTGACCTTCGAACTCACCCGCGAGGTCACGGCGGAGATGAGCGCCCGGCACCTTGGCAGCGGCGACGTCGGGGTCCTCGCCACTCCGGCGATGATCGCGATGATGGAGGGCGCTTCGATGCAGTGCGTGCAGGAGCAGCTGGAGGCCGGTCACACCACGGTCGGCTACCTGGTCAACATCCGCCACCTCGCGCCTACCCCGATCGGCAACGAGGTGACCGTGACCGCGAAGCTGCTCGAGGTTGACCGGCGGAAGCTGAAGTTCCATGTGGAGGCCCGCGAGGGCGACCGCGTCGTGGGCGAGGGCGAGCACGTCCGCGTGGTGGTCGACTCCGCGGCGTTCCTGGACCAATCGAGCGGCTGAGGGAGCTCTCGCCACCGCTGCGGGGAGGCGTCCGCGCGGTCAGCGCGCTGGCCCGTGCCTGGGCGGTCAAGGGATCTGGCGGGCGCTTCGTGATCGGGCGTGACTTCGTGAGCAACGGTCGACTCCGCCTGGGCGGCCCGGGGCGGATCGAGATCGGTGACGATGTCAACGCCTGGGCCCGCGCCGAGGCCAACGTGCTGACGACGTTCAGCGCGGAGGCCCTGATCCGTATCGGCGACAACGTCCGCCTCAACGGCGCCGGCATCCAGGCGGCGACGGCGGTCACCGTCGGCCGCGATTGCATCCTCGGCTCCTGCACCATCGTCGACACCGACCACCACTCTGTGGCCGTCGACCGCCGCCGCCCGGGCGCGCGCCCCGCGACCGCCCCCGTCGTGATCGAGGACAACGTCTGGGTCGCCGGCGGCGCCGTGATCCTGAAGGGCGTCACCATCGGCCGGGACGCGGTGGTCGGCTACGGCGCGATCGTGACCTCTGACGTCCCGCCGGGCACCGTGGTGGCCGGCAACCCGGCACGGGTGGTGCGCAACCTGTACGAGCAGCAGGGCGATGGCGGCTGAGGCGTTTGCCGCGCTCGAGCCCGCGGAGGTGATGGCGTGGGTTGAGGCGCAGGGCCTGCCTGCCTACCGCGGCACGCAGCTGCTGCGCTGGTTCTACCGGTCGCCGGCCACGTCGTTCGAGGCGATGACCAACCTCCCCGACGAGCTGCGCCGCCGGCTGGGGGCGGAGTTCACGTTCGCCACGCTGGCGCCGGCGGTGGTCCGCCCCGCGGACGGTGGCGACACGCGCAAGTACCTCTTCCGCCTCGCCGACGGCGAGCTGCTGGAGTCGGTCTGCATGCACTACCCGCGCACGGCCACCAGCTCGGAGCGCACGACCCTGTGTCTCAGCACCCAAGTGGGCTGTGCCGTGGGGTGCCCCTTCTGCGCCACCGGCCTGGCGGGCCTGCAGCGCAACATGACCACCGCCGAGGTGGTCGACCAGGTGCTCGCGGTGCAGCGGGCCGAGGCGGCGGTCGGCCGGCGCGTCTCCCACCTCGTCTACATGGGCATGGGCGAGCCCTTCAACAACCTCGAGGCGACGCTTGGTTCGGTGCGCCGGTTCTGCGACCCCCTCGCGGTCGGCCTCGGCGTGCGCCGGGTGACCGTCTCCACCTCCGGCGTGGTGCCGGGGATCGAGGCGCTGGCGGAGCGGGGCGGGGGGGTCAACCTGGCGGTGTCGCTGCACGCCCCAATCGACGAGGTCCGCGACGCGCTCGTGCCGATCAACCGGAAATGGCCGATCGCGCGCGTGCTGGCCGCCGCCGAGGGCTACGCGCGCAGGACCGGGCGGCGGGTGTCCTACGAGTACGTGATGCTGCGCGACCGCAATGACAGCCTCGACCTGGCGGAGCGGCTCGGCGCGCTCCTGGCGGGCCGCCTGGCGCACGTCAACCTGATTCCCTACAACGCGATCCCCGGGGACCCGTTCCAGGCCACGCCGGAGGACCACATCCAGGCGTTCCGCCGCTGCGTCCGGCGGCACGGGGTCGAATGCACCGTCCGGGACACCCGCGGCCGCGAGATCGAGGCCGCCTGCGGCCAGCTCCGCGCCGACGCCATGCAGGCCACCGCGGTCTGACCCAGGCGACCTGACGACCGAGTCAGGTTTGGCGGGTCCTGTGCGATAATCGAGATGCGTTCTCGGGGCAGGGTGAAATCCCCGATCGGCGGTACAGCCCGCGAGCTGAGCCAGGACCAATGAACCCCTGGCGGAGCAGGACCCGGTGCGATTCCGGGGCCGACAGTCAAAGTCTGGATGGGAGAGAACGGCGGGAGCAACGCTCCCGGCGACCGGGTGACCGGCCGGCAAACGCCGGTGCCCCGGTGGCAGCCGTTCCTGCCGCCCCGCCCCGGGGAGGCGGTGAATATAGATGACAGCTTCCCCCTTCATGAGCCGGGCCATCACCCTGGCGGCCCGCGCCCGGCACGGCACCAGCCCCAACCCGATGGTGGGCGCTGTGATCGTGCGCAATGACGAGGTCGTTGGCGTCGGCTATCACCGCCGCGCCGGTAGCCCGCACGCGGAGATCCACGCCCTGCTCCACGCCGGCGGGCTGGCGCGCGATGCGACGATGTTCGTAACCCTTGAGCCGTGCGCCCACCACGGCCGCACCGGCCCCTGCGCCCACGCCCTGATCGAGGCCGGCATCGAGCGGGTGGTAGTCGCGATGGAGGACCCCGATCCGCGGGTGCGCGGCCGAGGCATCGCCCAGCTCAGGGCGGTCGGCGTGCAGGTCGAGGTTGGTGACGGGGCGGAGGAGGCGGAGGGGCTCAACCCGGGCTGGCTGGCGGCGCGCCGCCAGGGGCGGCCCTACCTGGCGCTGAAGTGGGCGGCCACGCTCGATGGCAAGATCGCCACCCGCGACGGTGAGTCGCGCTGGATCACCGGGGACGCCGCGCGCGCCGAGGTGCACCGGCTGCGGACGGCCTACGACGCCATCGTCGTCGGCGCCGGCACGGTGCTGAAGGACGACCCCGAGCTGACCGCCCGGCTGCCCAGCGGCCACCTGGCACGCCGCCAGCCCCTGCGCGTCGTCGTCGACGGTCGCCTCCGGGTGGACCACGACGCCCGCGTGCTGGGCGGCGACCTGCCCGGACGGGCCCTGGTCCTCACCACGGAGGTGGCATTGAAGCGCCGCGGCCGCCGCCTGGTGGAGCGCGGGGCGTGGGTCGAGCCGCTTGCGGACAGCGGGCCGATCCCCGGCCGCGCGCTGCTGGACTGCCTCAGCGGGCACGGCATCGGCAGCGTCCTCGTCGAGGGCGGCGGCGAGCTGGCCTGGACGATGGTCGAGAGCCGGCTGGTGGACCACGTCTACGCGTTCGTGGCGCCCACCCTGCTGGGCGGGGGAAGGGCGCCGAGCCCGGTGGACGGCGACGGCTTCGAGCGCCTGGCCGGCGCCCTCCGGCTCGAGACGGTGGGGATACGGCGGCTGGGGGACGACATCCTGGTCGAGGCCGTGGCCGTCGGGGGTGACGGCTGATGTTCGCCGGCATCGTCGTGGAGGTGGGCTCCGTCCTGCGGGTCGACGAGGGCGGCCTCGAGGTGCGAGCCTCGACGGCGCTGGCGCGCACCCGGGTGGGCAGCAGCATCGCGGTCAACGGCGTGTGCCTCACGGCCACCGAGGTGCACCCCGACCGGTTCACCGCCGACGTGATGCCCGAGACCCTGCGGCGCACCGCGCTGGCCGGGCTCCGTGCCGGCGCGCCGGTCAACCTCGAGCCCGCGCTCGCGTTTGGCGACGAGGTTGGGGGCCACCTGGTGCAGGGCCACGTCGACGCCGTCGGCACGGTGCGCGCCGTCCGCGCCGAGGGCAACGCCACCTGGGTGGAGATCGACGTGCCGGCGGAGCTTTTGCGGTACTGCGTCGAGAAGGGCTCGCTGGCGGTCGACGGCACCAGCCTGACCATCGCGGCGGTTGACGGCTCCTCGGTCGCCGTCAGCCTGATCCCTCACACCCTCGCGTCGACCATCGCCTCCGGCTATGCCCCGGGGACGGCGGTCAACCTCGAGGTCGACATCCTGGCGAAGTACGTCGCGCGCTACCTGGCGGACCATCCAACCAACACGGAGGCAGGCTGAGATGCCGGTCATCACCATCGAGCAGGCCATCGAGGACTTCAAGGCGGGCAAATTCCTGATCGTCGTCGACGACGAGGACCGGGAGAACGAGGGTGACCTCGCCGTTGCCGCCGACTTCATCACCCCCGAGGCCATCACCTTCATGGCCACCCACGGCCGCGGCCTGATCTGCACCGCGATGGAGACGTCGCGTCTCGACGAGCTTGGGATCGAGCCGATGGTGGGGCGCAACACCGCCCCGCTGGGCACCGCGTTCGCGGTCTCCGTGGAGGCGCGCCACAAGGTCAGTACCGGGATCAGCGCTGAGGACCGATCCAACACCGTCAAGACCCTGATCGACCCAGCAGCCCGACCCAGTGACTTCGCCAAGCCGGGGCACACCTTCCCGCTGCGCGCCCGCGACGGCGGGGTCCTGGTGCGGGCCGGGCAGACTGAGGCGGCCGTGGACCTGGCGCGCCTGGGTGACCTCTACCCGGCCGGCGTCATCTGCGAGATCATGCGCGACGACGGGACGATGGCCCGGATGCCCGACCTCGAGAAGTTCTCCAAGAAGCACGGCATCGGCATCGTCACCATCAAGGACCTCATCGCCCACCGCCGCCGCTGGGAGAAGCTCGTCAAGATGCAGGCGGAGGCCAAGCTGCCGACCGAGTACGGCATCTTCACCATCCGCGGCTACGAGGACATGATCACCGGCGAGACCCACGTCGCCCTGGTGATGGGCGATGTCAGCCCCGATGAGCCGGTGCTCCTGCGGGCCCACTCCGAGTGCCTCACCGGGGACGCGTTCCACAGCCTGCGATGCGACTGCGAGCAGCAGCTGCACCGGGCGATGGAGATGATCGCCGAGGAGGGCGCGGGAGTGGTTCTCTACCTCCGCCAGGAGGGGAGGGGGATCGGGCTGATCAACAAGCTCAAGGCCTACGAGCTCCAGGACCAGGGGATGGACACGGTGGAGGCCAACGAGGCGCTCGGCCTGCCCGTCGACAAGCGCGACTACGGCATCGGCGCCCAGATCCTGGCGGACATCGGGGTGCAGAAGATCCGCCTCATCTCCAACAGCCCGCGGAAGTACTACGGCATCGAGTCGTTCGGCCTGGAGATCGTCGAGCGCATCCCGCTGGTGATCGCGCCCAACGAGCACAACGTGCGCTACCTGCGCACCAAGTCCACGAAGCTGGGCCACATAATGCACGACTGATGGCGCGGAAGAAGGTGTACCCGTGGAGGTGAAGACCGGCAAGCTGAACGGCGCCGGGCGCCGGTTTGGCATCGTGGTCGCGCGATTCAACGACTTCGTGACCGGCAAGCTGCTGGAGGGCGCGGTGGACGCGCTGGTGCGCATGGGCGCGTCGGAGGACGACATCACCGTGGTGTGGGTCCCGGGCGCGTTCGAGATCCCTGTGGTGGCGCGGCGGCTGGCGGCGTCCGGGAACGTCGACGCCGTCGTCTGCCTGGGCACGGTGGTGCGCGGCCAGACCCCGCACTTCGACTACGTCGCCGGCCAGTGCGCCGCCGGGATCGCGTCGATCGGCGCCGACACCGGTGTGCCCGCGATCCTCGGCGTACTCACCACCGAGACCATGGAGCAGGCCATCGACCGGGCCGGGGGCAAGATGGGCAACAAGGGCGCCGAGGCCGCCCAGGCCGCGGTCGAGATGGCCGATCTCCTCGCCCAGCTGAGGTAGGACTGCGGCGGTATCCTGATCCACAGTTTCGGCTGAGGAAAATTCAAGAGGGCTACCGCTGATGGCTGTTTGGACCTGGCGTTCCCGGGGAGTGCTCGCCATGGGCATCCTCACGATGGTGGTCGCGATGGCGTTCAGCGCGGCGGGCCCGGCGGTGTCGCCCCGCTCTCCCGCTGCCGGCCTGGCCGGGCGCACCTTCCCCGCCGGCCTCAGCCTCCGCGCGTTGCCGGAACGGCCGCTGCGCGCGCCCCTGGCGCCGACCTCCAGCTACGACCCCGACCGGACCGCCGATAAGTTCGCCGAGTTCTCCCAGGCCGCCGCCCTGCCCGAGGCGTCAGGGCGGACGTGGCAGGACGTAGGCCCCCACGGGGTTGACAACCCGCCCGGCTACGCCGGCTCGGCCGAGCAGTTCCAGAAGATCGCCGGCATGGTGTCGGCGCTCGTCGTGGACAGCACTGACCCGACCGGCAACACCGTCTACATGGGCAACATGGGCGGGCTCTGGCGCTCGACCGACGCCGGCGACCACTGGCAGAACATCTCCGATGGCAAGATCCCCAGCGCCGCGGTGGGGGCCATCGCCCTCGACCCAGCGCATCCCGGCGACATCTACGTCGGTACCGGCATCACCTACCTGACCCTCTCGGGTGACGCCTTTGGCACGGGGTTCTACGTGTCCCACGACTACGGGGACACGTTCACCCGGCCCTCGCCCAACGTCTCGGGCTGGGCGGTGAGCGTGATCCGGGCCGGCACCGGTGGCGTGCTGGTGGGAACCAACCACGGCCTCTATGTGTCCACCGACCGCGGCGACCATGTCAGCCCGGTGTCACTGCCCGACAATGCCACCCACGACGCCCCCGCCGTGGGCCCGTACGCCAACTGGATCACAGACATCGCCGTCCGGCCCAACCACCCCGACGAGGTCACGGTCGCGGTTGGCTTCTACCAGGGGAAGGTGCTGCTGGCGGATGGCTCGATCGCGGCGCCGGGCAATGGCCTCTACAGGTCGACCACCGGCCCGTCGGGCCCGTACACGTTCATGGGCAGCACCAGCCAGCTGGCCTCGCCCGAGGCCAGCACCGACCCGATCGGCCGCATCTCACTGGCCTATGGCCAGACCGCCAACGAGGACGCGGTCCTGTGGGCGTTCGTTTCGGACGCCGGGTTGGTGGCGGGCCAGAGCGAGGTGGGTGACCGCGTCCCCAACCAGGGCGGCACCGAGCTGAACGGCCTGTTCCGCTCGGGCGACGACGGCTCCAGCTGGACGGTGAAGGTGACCCCGACATCGCTGCTGACCGCCCCCAACAGCACGCTGACCCCGTACGAGACTCTGGGTTACGCGCCCGGGGTGCAGGCGTCCTACGAGCTCTGGGTGGCAACCGATCCCAACGTGCCGGACCAGGTGTACTTCGGCCTGGAGGAGGCGTACCAGACCGTGTTCAACGCCGGCGCCGGCCCGGGCCTGGCGTTCGCCACCGTCATCGAGCGGTACGCGGACCTGTGTGGCTTCTACCTGTTCTTCGCCAACCTCACCAACGGCTACCCCTGCCCTGATGGCACGCCCCTGTACGGCGGCTTCACCACCCACCCCGACCAGCACGCCGTGGCCACCGCCAAACTGGCGGACGGGGTCACGCGCCTCTTCAGCGGCAATGACGGCGGCGCCTTCCGCCAGGACAGCCACAGCGTCCCCACGGGTGGCCGCTTTGACAACGACCACTGGACCCAGGCCAACAGCGTGCCCACCCTTCAGCCCTGGCACGTGGCGATGCTCCCTGGCGGGGAGATCGTGGCGGGGCTGCAGGACAACGGCGCCTCGCTCAACGGCGCCGACCGCCAAGGCGTCCAGATCGGGCTGGGTGACGGCTACTTCGTGATTCCCACGGAGAACCCCGACGTGTTCTACGTCAGCATCGCGGGCGGGGCTCTGTTCATCACCACCGACCACGGCCACAACCTCCGCGAGATGCAGCCCGAGCTGACGGGGGCGGCGTTCACCTCACCGATCGCCCTCGACCCCACCGACCACATGCACATCGTGGCCGCGGCCCAGAACGTCGAGGAGACGCTGCGGGGTCCCGACACGCAGACGGTCTCGGACCCGCTCCTCGGCACCGTGATCAGCACCGACTGGACGGAGTCGTTCGCGTCCGGCAACGGCCCCACCGGGGTGCCCTGGAACGCCACCGCGCTCGACGTCCGCGGCGCGGCGATCTACGCCGCGATGTGTGACACATGCCGCGTAATCGCGGAGAATTTTGACGACGTCCACACCAGGGTGGAGACGAATGTGCAGCCCGGCTGCGAGGCCGCCAAGGGCAGCAGCGCCTGCTGGCACCTCGCCTCGGCCAACGGACTCGGCGCGGGGTACATCTCCAAGCTGGTGATCGACCCGACCGACCCGAACACCATCTTTGTGTCGATCATCGAGCGGCAGTTCGTCGGCTACCCGACGGACAAGGTGCCGGGGAGGGTGTTTGTCAGCCACGACGCCGGCGAGAACTTCGCCGACGTCACCGGCAACCTGCCCCACGGCAGCGTTTGGGGCCTGGTCATCCACGACGGCCAGCTGATCGCCGCCAGCGACACCGGCATGTTCACCGCCCCCGCCGGGACCTCCAGCTGGAGCCGGCTTGGCCTTGGCCTACCGGCTACCCAGGTCCGCGACGCCTGGCTGGACCCGACCGGGCAGTTCCTTCTGGTCTCGGCCTACGGTCGCGGGGTCTGGATGCTGAACTTTGGCGCGCCGTCGGAGGGCGGCAGCAACAGCCCGGGGCCGCAGGCCCCCCTACCCAACACGGCCGCGGTCGCCTCGGCTGGCGGTGTGGTCATCCTGCCGCTGGCAGGACTGCTCGTCTCGACGCTGGTCGCGTGGCGCCGGCGGCGCCGGCGGGGCGAGGAGGGGGTCCGGGCCTAGGCGGCTGTCTTGGCCAGGGTCCGAAGGCAGCGCGTGCAGACGCGCGCCTTCACCCGCCGCCCATCACGCGTGATGGTCGCGGCCTGGAGGTTGGGAAGGAAGCGGCGCCGGGTCCTGACCTTGGAGTGGCTCACGTTGTTGCCGGTGGCCGGGCCCTTGCCGCAGATCTCGCATCGCTGTGACAAGCTGTGTCTACCTGTTTGTGAGTTTGCGTAACCTTGAGGTTGGCGGGGGATTCTAACATAGCCTCGACGGCCGTTCGGGAAGCTCCGGCCGCCCCTGCCGGGCACCGCCGCGATCCCGTTTTCGAACTTGAAATCCGCCCCTGGGCGGCCCATGCTGGAGACCCCAATCGGATGAGAAAGCGCCCTTGAACCGCCTGATGCAGGAGAAGGACCTCGGCCGCATCGAGGTCTCCTCGCAGGTCATCACCTCGATCGCCGGGCACGCCGCCAACGGCTGCTACGGGATCGTCGCGATGGCCGGCCGGGGCCTGCGCGACGGGATCGCGGAGCGTCTCCAGCGCGAGAACCTGCACCGTGGCGTGGTGGTCAGGGTCGAGGACGACGGGATCATCATCGACCTGTTCGTGGTCGTCGAGTACGGCGTGCGGATAACCGAGGTCGCCCGCAGCCTGCAGGACGCCGTCCGCTACCAGGTGGAGAAGGCGCTGGGAATCAAGGTCAAGACGATCAACGTCAACGTCCAGGGGATCCACTTCGAGGAGGCGGGCGCCTGATGCCGGCCAGGGGCTCGAAACCGTCCGCGGACAGGGCGTCCGAGAAGGCGAAGGCCGGCACCCCGGAAGCCGCGCCCGCGATCACCCGCTGCGACGGGGTGCTGTTCAAGCGCTCGCTGCACGGGTCGCTCGCCTGGCTGGCCGCCAACCGGGACAAGGTCAACGAGCTCAATGTCTTCCCGGTCCCCGACGGGGACACGGGCACCAACATGCTGCTCACGTTGGAGGCCGCCGTCGACGAGATGGGTGAGGAGGACAACAGCGACCTGTCCGCGGTGGCCGGCAAGGTGGCCCACGGTGCGCTGATGGGGGCGCGCGGCAACTCGGGCGTGATCCTGTCCCAGGTCCTGCGCGGCTTCGCGGTGGGTGTCGGTGACAGGTCGTCGGTCGACTGCCTGGGACTGGCCCAGGCCTTCGCGGAGGCCACGACGGTGGCCTACAAGGGCGTGACCAAGCCGACCGAGGGGACCATCCTCACGGTCGCCCGGCGCGTGTCGGAGGCGGCCGCCGCGCGCGCCGAGACCACCGATGACATCGGCGACCTGATTCAGCACGTGGTCACCGCCGCCCAGCGCGCCGTCGACGAGACGCCGGGGCAGCTGGCGGTGCTGCGCGAGGCCGGGGTTGTGGACGCCGGGGGCTACGGCCTGATGGTGATCCTCGAGGGCTTCCTCAAGACCGTCAGGGGCCAGGATGTGCAGGCCCAGGCGGCCGCCCGCTCGGCGGCCCAGGCGGCGAGGCCGGCGGCCGCTGTCGCCGCGACAGCCCCGAAGGTCGGGGCGCACGCGCTCGCGACCCCCGAGGAGGGGTGGGGCTTCTGCACCGAGTTCCTCATCGAGAAGCCCTCGCAGCCCTTCGAGGTGGTGCGCGAGAAGCTGACCCCGATGGGCAACTCCGCCGTGATCGTCGGGGACGACAGCCTGGTGCGGGTCCACATCCACACCCTCGACCCCGGCGGCCTCATCGCCCACGCCACCGCGTACGGCCCGCTGCAGAAGCTGAAGGTCGAGGACATGACCCAGCAGCACCACGAGATCCTCTCGCGCGAGCCCGTGGCGGCCGACGCCGGTGAGCCGGCCTCCGAGGCGCCGGTGGCAGCGGCGAGCAACGGGACCAACGGCCACGCCGCGGTGTCGACCGGCAACGTCGGGGTGGTGGCGGTGGCGGTGGGCGACGGTTTCCGGCGCATCTTCGAGGACCTGGGCGCGGGAGTGGTGGAGGGCGGTCAGACGATGAACCCCTCGACCGAGGACCTCCTCCAGGCGGTGGAGGCGGCGAACTCCGACTTCGTCATCATCCTGCCCAACAACAAGAACGTGATCATGACCGCGCAGCAGGTGGGCGACCTCTGCGCCAAGGAGGTCAAGGTCGTCCCCAGCCGCACGGTGCCGCAGGGCATCAGCGCGCTGCTCAACCTCGACCCCGACGGCGGCCTCGACGCCAACGCGACCGCGATGACCAGCGCGCTGGATGGCATCCACACGATCGAGATCACCCGCGCTGTGCGCAGCACGTCCGTCGACGGGCTCAAGATCAAGGACGGCGACGTGATCGCGCTGGTCAACGGCAAGATCCAGAAGGCGGGCAGCGAGCACGCCGAGGTGATCGACGGCGCCATGGACGCGCTGGGCACCGACGGGCTCGAGCTGGTCACCATCTATGCCGGCGCCGACGTCAGCGAAGCCGAGGCGGCCGCCATTGCGGAGCACGTGCAGGAGCGCTTCCCCAAGCTGTCGGTCGACCAGCAGCGGGGCGAGCAGGACCACTATCCATATATCCTCTCGCTGGAATGACGCGCCTCGTCGTCGATTCGACCTGCGACCTTCCCACCGACCAGATGGACGCGCTCGGCATCGTCATGGTGCCGCTGCAGGTCCACTTCGGTGATGAATCCTTCAAGGACAAGATCGAGATGGACACCGACGCCTTCTTCGACCGCCTCGACACCGTGACCAAGCTGCCGACGACGTCGCAGCCGTCACCGGGGCAGTTCATCGAAGCCTACGAGGCGATCCCTGAGAGCGAGCCGATCATCAGTATCCACATCGCCGAACAGCTGTCCGGGACCGTCCAGTCGGCCCGCCTCGCCGCCAAGCAGCTGACGGGCCGCGACATCCGCGTGATCGACAGCGGCAGCGTCACGTGGGGCGCCGGGCTGCTGACCATGGTGGCGGCCGACGCGATCAAGGAGGGCCTGGACGCCGACGCAGTCGAGGCGGCAGTCATGGAGGCCAAGCCTCGCGTCCGCATGGTGGCGATCCTCGACACGCTGAAGTACGCGATCATGGGCGGCCGTGTCAGCAAGGTCCAGGGGGCGATCGGCAGCATGCTCCGGGTCAAGCCGCTGATGGCGATACAGGATGGCGTGATCACCCGCCTGGCCCCGGCGCGCACCTGGGGGCAGGGCTACCAGAAGGCGGTCGACGACATCAAGGAGCACGGCGGCCCTGAGCGCCTGGCGGTGATCCATGCCCGCGCCCCCGAGGCGATGAAGGACCTCAAGCAGATCCTCGAGAAGGAGTTCGGCGGGGAGATCCAGGAGGGCACGATCGGCGCCGTCGTCGGGACGTACGCAGGCCCCGGGGCCGCGGCCGTCGCCTACATCGGCAAGAAGGCGGGCTAGCGCGGCGCCATCCCCGGACGACCTCGTCACAGTGCTCCCGCAGGTGAGCACCATCTACCAGAGGAGACTGGAGAAGCTGGGCATCGCCACCGTCGGCGACCTGCTCCTCCACAGTCCCCGGCGCCACGAGGACCTCGCCGAGATCAGCCCCGTCCGCCAGCTGCAGGCCGGCGGCAGCTACACGATCCGGGCTCGCGTCGACAAGGCGAGCATGCGCCACGTCCAGGGTGACCTCCGGCGCACGGTGACCGAGGCACTGCTGGTCGACGAATCCGGCGACTCGGTCAAGGCGCTGTGGTTCAACGCGCGGTGGGTGGTCCGTGACCTGGTACCGGGCAGCGAGTTCATCTTCTCCGGGCCGGTGAAGCGCGGCCGCGGAAATTACGGGGTCGCGATGATGGCGCCGGATTACGAGCGTGGGGAGGGCGGCATCCACACCGCGCGGTTGGTACCCGTGTACCCCGAGACCAGGGGGGTTAGCTCCAAGTGGCTGCGGCGGCGAATCAAGGACGCGCTGCCGGCCGCCGGCCGCATGAGCGACGACGTACCGGAGGCGATCGCCGCGGCGCACGGCCTGCCGCCCTTCTCCAAGGCGATCCATGACAACCATTTCCCTGGCTCAGGTGCGGACGCCGCGGCGGCCCAGCGCCGGCTGGCGTTCGGTCAGCTGCTGGCCAACCAGCTCGAGGTCCAGCTGCGACGGCAGCGGCGACTGGAGCACGCGGCGCCGCCTATTCCCTACGACGTCGACGAGGCGGTCCGGGCCCGGGACGCGCTGCCATTCCAGCTGACCGAGGGCCAGCGCCGCGCCGCGCACCAGGTATTCAAGGACATGGACTCTGACCGGCCGATGGCGCGCCTGGTGCTGGGCGATGTCGGCAGCGGCAAGACGGTGGTAGCGGCGATGGCCGCTACGATGGCGGCGAAGGCGGGCAGGCAGACGCTGCTGATGGCCCCGACCGAGCTGCTCGCCCGGCAGCACGCGCGCTCCCTGGAGCAGCTCGGCCC
>JAXDLV010000236.1:0-22323 GCA_034666445.1 Chloroflexota bacterium
CTGGTTGCCGCCATAGCCGACGTTGTGGGGGTGCCTGATCACCAGCAGCCGCAGCGACTGCGCCACCGACACGGTGTCGTCCTTGCTGGCGTCATCCACCAGGATCACCATGTCGGCCACGCCGCGGGGGATCTCGACAAATGTCGAGCGCAGTGTCTCGGCCGCGTTGTAGGCCGGCATCACCACGACGACGGCGTCGAAGGCCTCGGGCACCGGCCCGTCGCTCACGCCGGGCTGGGGACGAGTGTCAGCGGCGGCCGCCCCGCCGGTAGCCGAAGCTCCGGCCGGTGGTCCGCGGCCCGCCGGAGGCGCCGGCGCCGGCGGGCTCGGCCGGGCGCGCCTCGCGGGTCGCCTCCATCTTCTTGCGGAGGTCGATCAGCTGGTCGCGGAGCGCCGCGGCGCGCTCGAACTGCAGCTCCCGGGCGGCGCGGCCCATGTCGCGCTCCAGCTTGCGCGACAGCTTGATGACCTCGTCGGGCGGCATCCCCGCGATCGCCTCGTAGGCGGCGATCTCCTCGGCCACCTCCTGCTTGTGGGTGTCGATGTTGTAGATCGCCTTCTGGATCGACGCGGCGGTGATGCCGTGCTCGGCGTTGTACGCCAGCTGCATCGCGCGGCGGCGGTCGGTCTCGTTGATCGCCTTCTCCATCGCGTCGCTGTGCTTGTCGGCGTACATCACCACCCGCCCCTCGAGGTGGCGCGCCGCCCGGCCGATCGTCTGGATCAGGGAGCGGTAGCCGCGCAGGTAGCCCTCCTTGTCGGCGTCGAGGATGGCGATGAACGCCACCTCCGGCAGGTCGAGCCCCTCGCGCAGGAGGTTGATTCCCACCAGCACGTCGAAGGTGCCGAGGCGCAGGTCGCGGAGGATGTCGACGCGCTCGAGGGTGTCTATGTCGGAGTGCAGGTAGTTGACCCTGAAGTCCATCTCCTTGAGGTACTCGGTGAGGTCCTCCGCCATGCGCTTGGTGAGGGTGGTGATCAGGACGCGGTGGCCGGCGGCGATCTCCCGGCGCAGCTCGCCGACCAGGTCGTCGATCTGGGCCTCGGTTCCCCGCACCTCCACCTGGGGGTCGACCAGGCCCGTCGGACGCACGATCTGCTCGACCACCTGGGCCGAGCGCCGCTCCTCGTACTCGCCAGGGGTGGCGCTGTTGTAGACCAGCTGGGTCACGCGGTCGTTCCACTCGTTGAAGTCCAGCGGCCGGTTGTCAAGCGCCGACGGCAGGCGGAAGCCGTACTCGACCAGGGGGACCTTGCGCGACCTGTCGCCGCCGTACATCCCCCCGATCTGGGGTACCGACACGTGGCTCTCGTCGACGACGATCAGGGCGTCGGCCGGCAGGTAGTCCATGAGGGTGAACGGCGCCTCGCCGGGCTGGCGGCCGGAGAGGTGGCGTGAGTAGTTCTCGATCCCCGCACAGCTGCCCGTCTCGCGCATCATCTCGAGGTCGAACATGGTCCGCTGCCGCAGCCGCTGCGACTCCAGCAGCTTGCCCTGGGCGTCGAAGTAGCGGCAGCGCTCCTCCATCTCCTCCTCGATCGCCCCGAACGCCGTCCGCATCTTGGCCTGGCTGGTGATGTACTGCCCCGCCGGGAACAGCCGGAAGTCGTCGCCGGAGCCGATGATCTCGCCGGTCAGCGGGTCGAACTGGAGGATCCGCTCGATCTCGTCGCCGAAGAACTCGAGCCGGGTGGCGATCTCCTCGTACGCCGGGTGGATGTCGACGGTGTCGCCCCGGACGCGGAAGCGGGCGCGGCCGAAGTCGGTGTCGTGCCGCTCGTAGGAGAGCTGCACCAGCTTGCGCTGGAGGATGTCGCGGCGGATCGAGTCACCCCGCTTCAGCTCCAGCGACTCGCCGAGCCAGTCCTCGGGCGCGCCGATGCCGTAGATGCAGGAGACGCTGGCGACCACGATCACGTCGCGGCGGGTCAGCAGGGCGCGCATGGCGCTGGTGCGGAGGCGGTCGATCTCGTCGTTGCGGGTGGAGTCCTTCTCGATGTAGGTGTCGGTCCGGGGGATGTACGCCTCCGGCTGGTAGTAGTCGTAGAAGCTGACGAAGTACTCCACCGCGTTGTGGGGGAAGAACTCGCGGAACTCCGAGCACAGCTGCGCCGCCAGCGTCTTGTTGGGTGACATCACCAGCGCCGGGCGCTGGAGCCGCTGGATGACGTTGGCGATGGTGAATGTCTTGCCACTGCCGGTCACCCCCAGCAGGGTCTGCTCCCGCAGGCCCGACGCAACGCCGTCGACCAGCTTCTCGATGGCCTGGGGCTGGTCGCCGGCGGGCTCGAACGGCGCCTCCAGTTTGAACTCGGGCATGCTGAAGCTTACAAACCGCCAGGGCGGCCGCGAGGTTCCAACAGGGCGCCGCGCAGGCCTTTTTTCAGGCGCCCGCGGAAGATCGCCCGCGGCGCCGGCCGCCGAGCAGGAGCAGGGCCAGCGGCAGCATCATGAGCCAGGCGATCGTCCCCCCGCCGGCGCTGGTGGACGGCAGGATCGTGGGGGTCGGACCGGGTGCGGGCGCGGACGCGGGCGCTGACCTGCCGCATCCCCTCACCGTTTCGCCGTGGAGCCCGACGCCGCCCTGCTGGCAGCTGAAGTACAGGTGCTGCGCCTGGCAGGGGGCGGTGCTGTTGTCCGCCGCGCCGGGCTTGCACGTGTCGCTCCAGCTGTCGCGGGTGTCGGTCCAGGCGACCCGGGCGCCGCCATCCGGCCCGATGGCGATGCCGAGGTTATCGAGGAGGATGCGATCCCCCCCGGTGCCGAGCACGGTCGGCCCCAGGATGCGGTCGCAGAAGATGCCAACTGTGCAGATGTCGCCGAAGTACATGTCGTGGTCGCTTACCTTCGACTCCGTGAACGGCGCGCCGTTGAGGACGTCGAGCGACTGGCCCATGTAAACATTCCAGACGGCCGAGTCAGGCGCCGGGCTCGGCTTCTGCTGCGTGCTGAGGCCCGCCGCATACGGCGTGCCGTACCACGCCACGTCGACCGCCCCGTTGCCGGCGGCCGTGATCCAGGGGAAGTAGTGGGTGCCGTGTCCGGTGTTGGCGATCCGCGGCGTACCCGGGTTGTCAGGCGTGCCGCCGCTCCAGGTGTCGCCGCCGTCGGTGCTCCAGGCCACGCCGATGTCGAACTCCGGGGCGGCGGGCGCCGTCAGGGAGTCGGGCATGTCCACGAAGGCCACGAAGACGTTGCCGGCGTCATCGACGGCGACGGGCGGAAAGATGTCCTGGTCGTCGGCACACTCGAGGGGGTTGGTGGGTGGCAGCGGCGGCGACGGCGAACAGGGGTCGTTCCAGACGGTGCGGGTTTGCCACGTCGAGCCGTGGTCGTCGGAGTACGAGAGGTAGACGTGGTCGAAGGGCTCGGCCTCGGTGATGTTGCAGCCCTGGGTGAGGTTACGCACCAGGTCGCTGGAGGTCCAGGTGATGTAGATCCGCCCGGCGTGGGACCCGCGCTGGTCGACGGCGATCGAGCCGGGGGTGGTGTTGCAGCCGTTCTGGAGCAGGGGTAGCCCGACCTGCTCGGCGGGATGCTGGTTGAGGGTGTCCCAGGTCTTGCCTCCATCCGAGCTGACGGTCAGCCACATCATCGAAATCCCGAAGTCGTGGTAGGTCTGGTAGACCCACGTGTGGTCCTGGGCCTGCGGGGTACCGCGGAAGGCAGGCTCGGTGTACGCCGCCATCCAGTTGCGGTCGACCTGCAGCGATTGGCAGGTGGCGTCGTTGGGCGTCCAGCTGCCCCCCTGGTCCGTGCTGTAGGTGGCCAGGATGTTGATCGCACCCTGGGGGCACGTCGGGTCCTGGGCCGCGCCCAGCTCCGAGAACATCACCGCCTGGCTGCCGGCGGGGCCAACCGGCACGGTCTCGGTCGGGCTGGTCCAGGAGGTCGTCGCCAGGGCGACGTCGCCGATGCCGGCGTTGGCTACATCCGGGTTGCGATCATCGGTGAAGTTGAAGCCGTCGTTGGTGCGCGCCACCGCGCTGGAAGCGCCGGGCAGCGTGCTGGACTGCCACGCGACGTAGGTGACGCCAGCCTGGTCGACAATCACCTGCGGTTCGTTCTGGCCCGAGCCGTCCTCGGCGGCGTCAGCGCGAACGTTGGGCGTGAACATGGCGGGCGGGGCCGCCGGGGGATCGACCGCGCGACCCGGGGCCGCCAGCAACCCGCCCAGGCCCATCGCGGCGATGGCGCCGGCGGCGGCAACTCGGATCGGACTGCGGCTCAACCCCTGCCCTCCCACGCGACCGCGGTACGGCCCGCTGGCTACATGTTAGCGAGACTCCAAGACCTCGGCCACACGCCCGGCTGCCGGCCGGTGGCTGGCATAGCATTGCCGCTGTTGGGAACGGTGGAGCGAACGAACGGCATCGCGGTCGAGCTCCACGGCGTACGCAAGAGCCTCGGCGGCAAGCCCGTCATCAAGGGCGTCAGCTGTGTCGTCCCACCCGGCTCGATCACCGCGCTGATCGGGCCGTCAGGCGCCGGTAAGACCACCCTGATGCGCCTGCTGCTGGGCGTCACCCAGCCTGACTCCGGGCGGGTAATAGTCGACGGCGAGGACATCACGAAGCTGTCCATCGACGCGCTCAACGCCGTTCGCAGCCAGGTGGGCGTCCTAATTGAGGGCCCGGGGGCGCTGTTCAGCTCGATGACGGTCTTCGACAACGTCGCCTTCCCCCTGCGCCAGGTCCGCCACCTGTCTGAGCCGGCGGTGGAGGCGGAGGCGATGCGGCTGCTCGACGAGGTCGGCCTCGGCAACGACGCCGCCAAGATGCCCGACCAGCTGTCGTTCGGCATGCGCGTCCGCGCCGCCTACGCGCGGGCGATGGCGATGGAGCCGCGGATGCTGATCTTCGACTCGCCCGACTACGGCATGGACGCCGTGAGGCTGACGCTGCTGTTCCAGCTGCTGGCCCACGCCAACGCAACCCGCGGCTGCACCGCGCTGGTCCTCACCCACGACATCAAGGCGGTCTTCCCGCACGCCAGGCACGCCATCCTGCTGCGCGACGGCGAGGTGATCGAGCAGGGCTCCCCGGCCGAGCTGCAGCGCTCCTCCAGCGCCTTCACGCAGCAGTTCATCCACGGCCTCATGGCCGGCCCTATGAAGATGGAGTGACGGACTCCTCCAGCCAGCGGGCGTAGGGCTCCGGCACCTCCCGGGCCTCCAGCACCAGCACCTCGGGCACCTCGTAGGGGTGCTCGGCCAGCAGCCGCTCGCGCAGCTCGGGCAGCCGCGCGGCGGTGGTCTTGATGAGCAGCAGCACCTCCCCCTCCTCAACCACGCGCCCCTCCCATCGATAGGTGGAACGCATGCCGCCAAGGACCGACACGCACCCGGCCAGGCGCTCCTCGACCAGCAGGTTGCTGATCCGGTTGGCGTCACCCCCCCGGCCGACGGTGGTGAAGACCACGACCGCGCCCTCCGCCATGCCCTTATCCTGCGCCCCGCGCCGCTTCCCCGCTCGCCGCCGGGTCGCCGCCCAGCACGGCCCGGGGCGCGTAGGCCAGCGCGAGGCCCAGCCCCACCCCCGCCAGCAGGATCCCGCCGGCCACGTCGCTGGGCCAGTGGTCGCCGAGGTAGACGCGGCTGAAACCCACCACCCAGGCGACCAGGACGCACGCGAAGAGCGCCACGACCGACCGCCGCCACGCCACCAGGCGCAGCCCGATGAGGCCGAGGACGAACATCGCCCGCAGCGCGTGGCCGCTGGGGAAGGCGTAGGCGGTCGCCAGCCCCAGCCCGACCTCCAGGCCGCGGCGCCTGTAGGGCTCGGGGCCGGGCTGGGCCAGGGTCGCCTTGAGCGCCAGCTCGACCAGCACAAGCACCACCAGCACCGCGACCGGCAGGAGGCGCTGCCACCACGGGACCCTCCCCGGGCGCCAGAGCAGCACGACGCCCAGGAGCAGCAGGAAGCTGATCTCCGAGGACCCCAGGAAGCTGAACGCCGACATGACCGAGTCCATGGCGGGCGCGCGGAGCTCCTGCGCGGCGGTGAGGAGGAGGTCGTCGCTGAGCGCCAGCGAGCGGCGGGCCACGGCGGCCCCCAGCAGCACCAGGACGCCGGCCAGGACGATCGCCCAGAGGGCGGCGGCGCGCCGCCAGCGACCCTCGCGGCTGACCAGCGACGCGTGCGGCGCCGTCACCGCTGGCAGCGCGGGCAGTAGACGGTCGTGCGGCCGGCGAGCACGGTCTTGACCAGGGGCCGGCCGCAGCGGACACACGGCAGGCCGGCCCGGCCGTAGACCAGCAGCGCGTGCTGGTTCCCGCCTGGGTTGCCGTAGCCGTCGCGGTAGTCGTCGATGCTGGAGCCGCGCAGGTCGACCGCGCCGGCCAGCGCCTCGCCGATGCCGCGGTACAGGCGACCCACGCGCGCCCGCCCCAGCCGCGCCGCGATCGCCGTCGGGCGGACGCCGGCGCGGAAGCAGGCCTCGTCGCAGTAGATGTTGCCCAGCCCGGCGACCTTGCCCTGGTCCAGCAGGAGCGCCTTCACCGCCCTGTGGCTCCGACCCAGGATGCGGGCGAACTCGCGCTCCCCCAGCGGGCCGGCGAGCGCCGTCCAGGCCGCGGGGTTGGGCATGGCGTCGGTGATGGGCTCCGGCCCCAGCCGGGGCATGGCGCCGGCCTCGGCCAGCTCCTCGGGCGAGCCCAGCAGGACGCGGCCGAAGCGGCGGTAGTCCTGCATCCGCAGCTCCACCCCCGACGACAGCAGCAGCCGCATGTGGGTGTGGGGCGGGACCTCGGCCTCCGGCTCGGCGAGGCCGAGCCGCCCGGTCATCCCCAGGTGCACCACCAGCAGCTCGAGCCGGTCGCCGCCCTCCAGCTCGGTGAGCATGAACTTGCCGTGGCGGCCGACGTGGCCCAGGCGGCGGCCCCGGATGCGACGCCGGAACTCAGCCGGCCCCGGGTAGCGGAGCACCCCGGGCTGGTTGACCCAGGCGCGCTCGACGCGGCGTCCCTGCAGCTGCGGGCGCAGGTCCCGGACGATGGTCTCTACCTCGGGCAGCTCCGGGATGAGGCCCCCTCAGCCGCGGCCGCGCGCCCCGGCCGCCGCCCGGGTCTCGATGGGCTTGAGGGCGTTCCAGTTGGGGCCGGCCTTGATCTCGACCCCCAGGGGCACGCGCAGCTCGTACACCGTGCTCATCTCGCCGACGACGATCTCCGCGAGGGTGTCGAGCTCCTTCTCGTCGGCGTCGAACACCAGCTCGTCGTGGACCTGGAGCACCATTTGCGACTTCAGCCCGGCCTCCCCCATGCGCCGCCGTATCGCCACCATCGCCATCTTCATGATGTCGGCGTTGGATCCCTGGAAGGGCATGTTGATCGCCATCCGCTCGGCCGCCGAGCGCAGCACGGGGTTGGCGGCGCGCAGGTCCTGGAGGTAGCGGCGACGGCCCAGCAGGGTGTCGACGTAGCCGTTGCGATACGCGTCGTCCTTGATCTGCTCCAGGAAGACGCGCACCCCGGCAAAGCGCGTGAAGTAGTTGGTTATGAACTGCTTGGCCTCGTCCATCGGCATGCCCAGGTCACGCTGCAGGCCGGAGGCCGACAGCCCGTAGAGCACTCCGAAGTTCGCCACCTTCGCCGCCCGGCGCTGGTCGGCGGTCACCTCCTCGAGGGGCACCGCGAACACCACGGACGCGGTCACCGCGTGGATGTCCTGCTCCTCGGCGAAAGCCTCCACCAGCGCGGGGTCGCCGCTGAGGTGGGCCAGCACGCGCAGCTCGATCTGGCTGTAGTCGGCGCTGACCAGGACGTGCCCCTTGCGGGCCACGAAGGCCTCCCGGATGCGACGCCCCAGCTCCGTGCGGATGGGGATGTTCTGCAGGTTGGGGTCGCTGCTCGACAGCCGCCCGGTGGTGGCGACGGTCTGGTTGAAGCTGGTGTGGACGCGGCCGTCGGCGGGGTCGACCAGGCCCGGGAGGGCGTCGATGTACGTCGACTTCAGCTTGGTCAGCTGGCGGTACTCCAGCACCTTGCCAACCACCGGGTGGGCGTCGCGGAGCTTCTCCAGCACGGTGGAGTCGGTGGACACCTTCCCGGTGGTGGTGAGCCGGCCACGGGCCAGCCCCAGCTCCTCGAAGAGCAGCTTCTTCAGCTGGATCGGGGAGTTGACGTTGATGGCGTAGCCGGCGATCTCCGCCATCTCCCCCTCCAGCTCACCGATCCGCGCCGCCAGCTCGACGGACAGCTTCTCGAGCACACCGGTGTCGACAGCCACGCCGGCCAGCTCCATCTCGGCCAGGATCGGGGCCAGCGGCACCTCCACGTCGCGGTACAGCGACGCCACCCCCTGGCGCTCCAGCTCCGGCTCGAGATGGGCCTTGAGCAGCGCCAGCGCGGCGGCCTCGGGACCGAAGAGCCGCGCCGCGGTGTCGACCTCGGCGTCGCCGGGCAGCATTGCCTTCTTGCCGCTGCCCAGCACCTCGGCGATGGGCTGCAGCGTCCGCCCCAGCCACTGGTATGACAGCTCGGCAACCGGCGGTGTCTTGGCCCGCGAGTCGCTCAGGTAGGACGCAAGCGAGACGTCGAAGCCGTGGGGCGGAGGAAACTCCCGCGGCCCCAGCGCCAGCTCCAGGTGCTTCAGCGAGTAGGCGGTCAGGTCCAGGCCCGGCCAGGCCTCGCGCAGTACGTCCAGCAGCTCGCCCGCGGCGGGGTGGTCGGCGCCGGCGGCGCGGATCGGAACGTAGGCCGCGGAGTCCCCCGACGCGGGTGCCAGCGCCAGGCCCGCCAGCGCCGACCGCCGTGGCTGGGGGTCGTCGAGCACCACGGAGACGCCGGGGGACGCGCCCAGGCCCGGCAGCAGCTCGCGGAGCCGCGCCGCGGTCTCCACCACCTCGACGTCGACGTTGAGGGGCGCCGCCGTCCCGGTGGCGGTGGCGGGGGTGGCGAAGGTGAACTCCACCTGCGCCTGGCCGGCGGGACCGGCCACCATCCGCCCCGCGCCGTCGCGGCCCGCGGCGGTGCCCTCGCGGTCCTCGGGCGTCTTCTTGTTGGTCCCCACCGGGCGGGGCAGGCGGGGCATCAGGGTGCGGAAGTCGTACTCCTCGAACAGGGCCTTGACGGCCTCGTCGTCGTACTCGCGGAGGACGCACTCGGCCGGGTCGAGCGTCACCGGCACATCCCGGACGATGGTTGCCAGGCGCTTGCTCAGCGGCAGCTGCTCCGCGTTCTCGCGCAGCGCGTCGGCCACCCGGCCCTTCGGCAGGCTGTCGAGGTTCTCGAGCAGGCCCTCGATGCTGCCGAACTCCTGGAGCAGCTTGACCGCCGTCTTCTCCCCCACCCCGGGGACGCCGGGAATGTTGTCCGTGACGTCGCCCTTGAGGGCCTTGAGGTCGGTGATCTGCGACGGCTCCAGGCCGTAGCGGGCGCGCACCTCCTCCACCCCGTAGCGGATCAGCTCGGAGATGCCGCGGCGCGTGGTCAGCGCCTCGACGTTGGGCGTGACCAGCTGCAGCACGTCGAGGTCGCCGGTGAGGATCGACGCCTTCAGCCCCATCGCGTCGGCCTGGGTGGCGAGCGTGCCGATGATGTCGTCGGCCTCGAAGCCCTCGTAGGTGTAGGTCGCGAAGTTGAGGGCGGCGACCACCTCCCGCACGATCGGGAACTGGCTCACGAGGTCGTCCGGCGCCTTGGGCCGCTGGGCCTTGTACTCGGCGTACTCCTCGTGGCGGAAGGTCTTGGAGGGGTGGTCGAACGCCGCCGCCACCAGGTCCTTGCCGGGGAGGGCGTTGAGCAGCATCGAGGTGAAGCCGAAGGCCGCGTTGGTCAGCCTCCCCTTGCGGTCGGTCAGCGCCGGGAGGGCGAAAAAGGCGCGGTAGATCAGCGAGTGGCTGTCGACCAGCAGGAGGCGCTGGGGGGGCGTCATGCCCCTCGATTCTAGGGTCGCCTCATTGCGAGGGAGTGAAGGAGGCTCGGGCTATCATCAGGACTTGGAGATCGCTGGGTGACAAGAAGAGGATTCACCGAGATGCAGGTGGACAGCATCCGCGTCCACATGCCCAGCGGGCAGCACGTGGTCATCCTCAAGGACAAGACCGCCGAGCGCTACCTGCCGATCTGGATCGGGATCTACGAGGCCAACGCCATCGCGCTCAAGATCACCGGCATCACGCCCGAGCGGCCGATCACCCACGACCTGATGACCAACATCTTCCGTGACCTCGGCGCCAGCGTGACCCGCGTCGAGGTCAGCTCCCTGGCGAGCGACGTGTTCTTTGCCCGCATCTTCATCGCGGTGGATGGCCGCAACGTCGACATCGACGCCCGCCCCAGCGACGCCATCGCGCTCGCGGTACGCGCCGAGGTGCCCATCCTGGTGGCCGACGAGGTCCTCGACAAGGCCGGCGTGACCCCGGAGGCCGAAGGTGACGACCCCGCCGAGATGTCGCCGGAGTCGACGATCTTCAAGGAGCTGGTCAACAGCATGGAGCTGCCCGACCTCGGCAACCCCGACGAGCACCCGACGTTCGGGGACCCGAGCAAGGGCTGACGCTCCGCCGCCGCCCCTACGGGCGGTCGGTGAACGGGATACGATGCGATCGTGCCGCTGACGTGGTTCTGGCTGGCTGTGGCCCTCGCCTTCGGCGTCGGCGAGGTGCTCTCCACTGCGCTCTACGCGATCTTCATCGTGCTGGGCGCCGTGGCCGCCGCGATCGCCGCCCAGCTGGGCTTCGACCTGCCGGTGCAGGTGATCGTGTTGGCGGTGGTCTCTGTCCTGGGCGTGGTCGTGGCGCGGCCGCCCCTGATGGGCTACCTGCGGCGCCGCCACGTGCCCGAGATGGTTTCCGGGGCGCAGTCGATGGTGGGCCGTGACGCGCCGGTGATCGAGGACATCGGCGGCACCCACGACGCGGGTCACGTGCGCGTTGACGGCGAGAGCTGGCCGGCGATCTCGGAGGCGGGCACGCCGATCGCGGCGGGCAGCGTTGTCACCGTTGTCGGACTGAAGCAGACCACGCTCGTGGTCCGTGAGGCCCCGGCTCCCGAGCCGGCGGCAAAGGAGGGGTAGTGGAGTTCTTCACCCTGGTCGTGCTGGTGCTGATCCTGGCGTTCGCGCTGGTGGTGGTGTTCCGCGCCGTCAAGATCATCCAGCAGGGATACGTGGGCGTGGTGAAGCGCCTTGGCCAGTTCCAGGCGGTGCGCAACCCCGGCATCGTCTTCCTGGTGCCGTTCATCGACACGATGGAGCTCGTGGACATGCGCGAGACGCCGCGCACCGGCGACCGCCAGGATGTGATCACCCGCGACAACGTCTCGGTGGCGGTCAACGCCACGATCTTTAGCCAGGTGGTGGACGCGCGGATGGCCCTGTTCTCGGTGAGCAACTACCTTATCGCCATCGACCAGCTGGCCCGGACCACCCTCCGTGCGGTGTTCGGCGGCATGACGCTGGACGAGGCACTGTCGCAGCGCGAGCAGATCAACGCCCAGCTGCAGGTGCAGATGGAGTCGGTCACCGACAAGTGGGGTATCCGCATCAACCGGATCGAGATCGTGGACATCGTGCCGCCGGCGCAGATCCTCCAGGCGATGGCGCTGCAGAAGCAGGCCGACCAGGAGAAGCGCGCGGCGATCCTCCAGTCAGAGGGTCAGCAGCAGTCCCAGATCAACGTCGCCGAGGGTCAGAAGCAGGCCCAGATCAAGACGTCGGAGGGCCTCAAGCAGGCCGCCATCCTCCAGGCTGAGGGGTTCCGGCAGGCCCAGATCCTGGAGGCCGAGGGCCGGGCCCAGGCGGTCCAGACGGTTTACGAGGCGATCAAGGCCGCCGACCCCACGCCGGAGCTGCTGGCCGTCCTCCAGCTCGACACCCTGTCCAAGTTCGCCAACAGCCCCAACGAGAAGCTGATCATCCCGGTGGAGTCAGCCGGGCTTCTTGGCGCGGCGCAGGCGCTGCGCTCCGCCATGGAGGGCGTCAAGACCGGCTAGACCGTCGGACGCTGGCCTATTGCGGCACGAGCGGATCCAGGTCAGTGACGTTCGACGGTGATGGCAGGACCGGCGGCTCGTTGAAGCGCGACAGCGTTGTGGTGCTCAACGGGAAGGATGCGCCGGCCGGGAAACTTTGGAGGCATTCCGGGTCGCTCCCCCCGGGACGGGGATCGCCAGTCTGCTCCTGCCTGAGGATGTAGGGCGGTCCGGTTGCCGCAATCGAGATGCGGGAGGGTATCGAACCCGGGGCGTCGCCGGCATCCGACAGGAGGTGGACTTCCTGGCCGTCGAAGATAGCGGACCCCTCGGAACGCAACTGACCATGGTGTCGGAGCAGGCAATTCGTAGTGCCCTTAAGGTCCGGACCGGCTGTGTGGCAGCGCCCGCGGGAGATATGGCCCCAGCCGTCACCCACGCGGTCTCTCGCCATGTCACCGCAGAGAGCCCGAATGAGGTCCGGCCCTCGGAGGTAAATACCGTCCGACCGCACGAACATCATCCCGAGCGGAGGATTACCGACGGTCCCACTGGCTTCATCGTCGGTCTGGGAATAGTCGATTTCGCCCGACAGGCGCGGATCGGTGGACACCACGGAGAGGTGGTAGTACTTCAATGACTTCATTGCGGCGACGGCGGCGGCTAGCAGCTCATTCGGGGCAGGTGGCGCGGCGGCTGGTGGCGCGGCGGCTGGCGGCGCAGAGCTGGAGCCGCACGACGTGGTCAGCACGGCCATCCCGGCCATCAGCAAGCCTGTCACCGATCGGCGTTTCAGCAACGCCCAGAGTATCCGCCTAGCGGCTCGGCCAGAGGTCCCAGAAGGCCGGGTCCTCGAACCCCATCCGCCACGCCGAGACGCCGGCCAGGCCCTTCTCGCGGGCGAGGGTCAGCTTGGCCCGGAGGCTCGCCGCGTTGTCCATCCAGACGATGTGGGCGACGTTGTCGCGGCTGTACTTGAAGAAGGCGGAGGAGGTTTGGAAGTCCCACGTGAGCCCGGCGTGGTTGGCGACCGCGAGGTCCAGCGCCTCCTCGTAGCCACGCGCCACCGGGCTGCCGCTGGTGGCGAAGTCCCGGTTGTACAGGGGCACGCCGAGGTAGAGGTTGCCCGACGGGACGCCCTGGCCACTGGCCTCCAGCACCTGCCTGACCCAGTCCAGCCCGGCAACCGGGCCGGGGTCGCCGGCCCGGGTGTGCTCGTCGTACGCCATCAGCGTCAGCGGTGAGCCGTCCGACCCCAGCGCGGCGTAGTCGTATGGCGCGGCGAAGACGTTGGGGGCGCCCGGGAGCCGGGTGGGTACCGCCGCGACCGAGTAGGCCAGCCCGGCGGCCTTGAGCCGCGAGCCGAGCCCCTTCGAAAAGTCGGTGAGGCCGGTGCGGTCAAGCGGGTTGACGTTCTCGAAGTCCAGTTGGTAGCCGGTGTATCCCCGGCCGCGCGCCTCGGCGACAAGGCGGTCGGCGACCCCGTCGACCCTCCCGGGGATGGTGAGCAGCTCGTGGGCGCCGACGGCGTCGAAGTCGGTGTTGGTAACAAGCGGCTGCACCTCGGTGCCAGCCGCCGTGGCGGTGGCGATCACCGCCGGGTCCACCGACGAGTGGAGCTCGCCGCCACCGTCGACCGAGTAGAAGTTCGGGCTCAGGACGGCGACCTGGCGGGCGTGGGCGGCCAGGTCCGCGCGCCCGGTGGCGGTGTCGACGAAGTACATGTGCAGTCGCATGCCGGCACCGTCGACGGGCGCCTGGTTGGAGACCTGCACCAGCGCGACCGCCCCCGGCCCCGGCGCGAAGTGGGACTCGAAGGCGGCTGGCAGGAAGCCGCCGTTGACCGCGGTCACGCCGGCAGCCGCAAACCTCAGCGTGTAGTCGGGGGCCGTGCGCGGCCAGCGGCCGGTCACCCCCCCGTCGTGGACCTCCGGCTCGCCACCGGCGTCGCGGATGGCGGCCTCGATGGCGCTGGTGCTCGCCGGGGCGGCGCTCCAGCTGACCTCCGCCTGAACGTCGTCGCCGGCGGTCCAGCCGACCGCCAGGGCGAGCGGGTCGGCCGTGCGAAAGTCGAGAACCGTGAGCGCCACCCGGCGCCCGAAGCGGTCGGTCGACCACGCCTCCAGGCGGTGGCTGCTGGACTGCGGCAGGGGGCCGTCGAGGCGCACGAGCGCGCTGGTGTCCGACGTCTCCGTGAGCGCCACCTCGTGGCCGTCCAGGGACACGTGGTAGCCAGCCGGGCGCCCGGGCCGGTCGAGCTTCAGCACCAGGCTGGGACTGGGGGGAAGGTTGTTCGCGGTGGCCTCCAGGCGGCGTCCGTCGAGCTCGAAGAACGCCGGCTGGCCGGGGTCGTTGATGAAGACAAGGCCGCCCGCCACCGCCCCGCCCACGGCGAGGGGCAGGGTCATCAGGAGCAGGAGGCGTCGGCGGCGGGACATGTGCGGATTATCGTGGCCGCCAGTCGCGGCGCCGGGCGACCTGGAACTGGGCTGACGTGCCCGCGCGTATTGGGGTCTGTAGGGAGCGTTCGGGTAGGGTGCACCGATGGCGCGAGCACGCTCCGACCCGGCGAAGAAGGCTCAGCGGCAGGCCCGCAAGGCGGGGCGGGATGTTCGCAAGGCGGCGGCCAACCCCTGGCTCGAGCGGGCCGCCCGCCTTGGCTACGTCATCCGTGGGCTCCTCTACGGGGGCATGGGAGCGCTGGCCATCGGCCTCGTCGTCGGTGGCGGCACCCAACCGAAGGACATGAAGGGGCTGCTCTTCGTGGTGGCGGCCTCGCCCTTCCGGCTGCTCCTCCTGGCGGTTGTCGTGGTGGGGCTGGGCAGCTACTCGCTCTGGGGTTTTGTCCGCGCCGTCTACGACCCGCTTCACCGCGGCGACGACCCCATGGGCGTGGTCGCCCGGCTGGGCTTCGCCTGGAGCGGCGTGAACTACGCGGCGCTCGCGATCCTGGCGCTCGGCTTCATCGCCAACCGTCCCCAGGAGGAGACCAACCCGGTCCAGGACGCCGTCCGTGTGATGCTGTCCGCGCCGGCCGGCCGCCTCGTCACCATCGCCGCCGGGCTCATCGGCATCGCGGCGGGCTTCGGCCAGTTCTTCGACGGCATCAGCGCCGGGTTCCGCAACGACCTGAAGCGCAACCAGATGACCGCCGGTGAGAGGGTGATCATCGACGGCCTCGGGCGGATGGGAATGATCGCTCGGGGAGTGATCTTCACGATGCTGGGATGGTTCGTCGTGGTCGCCGGCCTGCAGCAGGACCCCGGCCGAGCCGAGGGCATCGGCAACGCTTTCGCCACCCTGGCGGCAGCCCCGTTGGGCCAGGTAACGATGACGCTGGTGGCGCTCGGGTTCATCGCGCTGGGGCTTCACTCGTTCGCCTGCGCACGCTGGATGAGGATGCTGCAGCCTCGCTGATGTTTATAGTGCAACTATCATGTTCGAGTGGCGGACGGCGAAATGAGCAAAGCGGAGGCGGGTCCCCCGTCTGAGGCCGATGCAGCCCAGGTAGTCCAGGAGGTCGGCGCCGGCCGGCCCGGCCCTGCGTCGCGGCGGTGGCTTGGCTGGGTCAGCCTGGTGTCCCTGCTGGCGTTCGCCCTGGATGCCTACTTGGTCCTCAACTTCAAGCTGCTTGACGTCTTCGATGTTCCCGTGGAGCTGGCCGTGCAGGGTTTCCACTGGGGCCCGATCGAGCCACTGATGATCGCCAGCAACGATTCCGGCGGGTTGCCGCAGGTACTCATCGGGGTGGCTGTGATCGTGGCGATGTTCTTCGTCGACCGGCGCTCCGGGTTCCTGACCGCGCTGGGCTCCGGTGCCAGCCTCCTGGACTACTTCGTGAAGGTCTCGGTTTCACGCGGCAGGCCAACGGCCGACCTCGTCCACATCCTCGACCCGTCCACCGGCTTCAGCTTCGCCAGCGGCCACGCCGTGTTCTACACGTGGGTGGCGTTCATGGTGGCGTTCGCCCTGGCACCCCGCGTGCGGCCGCGCTGGCGACCCCTCCTTTGGCTCGCCGCGGCCGCGCTGGTATTCATCGTTTGCGTGGGCCGCGTGTGGGCTGGAGCGCACTGGCCGAGCGACGTGCTCGGTGGGGTCGTGCTGGCGCTGGGCTGGTGCGCGTTCGTGCTCTGGCTGCCCGAGCGCTGGCTGCCGGCCCCATCGTGGAGCTGGGTGAGGGGACGCAGGGCCACCGCCCGGCCTTGAGCAACCGGCTCCTCTACACCGCCATCGCGGTGGGGACCGCCGCCTTCGTGGCGCTCGCGGTCCTAGCCCGCCTCAACCAGCACTTCGAGTTCGACCCACCCGCGACGCTCTTCCTCCAGGGCTTCCGCAACCCGCCCCTGGACGAGGCGATGGTGGTCATCAGCTGGCCCGGCTACCCGCCCCAGTTCATCATCTTCTTCACCGCCGCGGCCGCGGCCCTCGTCGCCCTCCGCCGCCGCCTGGAGCTGGCGATCATGGCCGCCGCCGAGCTCGGCGTCGGGGCCGTCGGGTTCGCCCTCAAGCCGCTGGTCGACCGCCGCCGCCCGCCCGACTCGCTGGTCTGGGTCAATGACCACCTGACCCAGGACCCGTACACGTTCACCGCGGGCCACGTCCACACCTTCATGGTGATCGTCGGTTGGATCATCTTCCTGGTCCTGAGCCAGAAGCTGCTCCCGCCGCCGGCGCGGGTGGCCGTGGTGGTGCTGGGAGCGATCTTCCTGGTGGTCATGGGCATCTCGCGGGTCTACCTGGGGGACCACTGGAGCAGTGACGTGCTCGGCGCCTACCTGCTGGGGGGGATATGGCTGGGACTCGAGGTGGTCGCCTACCGCCGGCTGAGGAAGAGCAAGGCCTAACCCCGGCGAAGGACGAACCAGCCGTCGCGGCTCATGCCGTCAACGGTCCAGCCCTGCCCCAGCGCCGCGCCGATCGTGTCCCGGACCGCCAGCCGCCAGGCCCGGGCGACGGCCGGGTCCTGGCGCCGCACCGCCACGATGTCCTCGGGCACCTGGCAGAGGACGACATCGCCGCTCAGCGGCTGCGTCCGCGGGGCGCCATCGACGTCACGCAGCACCTCCACCGCCCCGGCGGCACGCGCCGCCGCGAGGTCGGGGACCGAGGGGCTGCCGGCCGCCGCGGCGACCGCCGCCGGCGACTCCAGCGCCCAGTCGACCTCGAGCCGGTCGCTGTCGCCGTCGCCGTTGATGCCATCGCCCATCGCGCCGTAGAGGTTGACGTGGTACCCCGACACCGTCGCGCCGAGCTTGGTGACGTTGAAGAACGCGTTGCGGCGCACCAGCGGGTCGAAAGTCCAGGTCACCGTGCCGAGCCCCGCGGCCAGGGCCCAGCGCCGCTGGTGCTGCTTGAGGGCAAAGCCGACGCCCTGGACCTGCAGGCCCGGCTTGACTCCCATGATGTGCGAGTGGAGGTGGAGCGGCCTCCCGGGGCCGTGGCCGAGGAAGCCCACCGCCGCCCCGACCATCTCGTTCTCCATGTGGGCCGCGGCGACGTAGTTGCCGGCCAGCAGGAGCGCCTGGAGGATGTCACCGCTGACCGGCGGGTGCTCGCGCCGCCAGACCTCCATGAACAGCCGCTCGATGGCGTGCGTCGAGTCGGCGTCGCCCACCTCGACCAGGCGCAGGTCGACGCCGGCGTCGCCTGAGCTCAACCCCCGGCCCTCACCGTCTCCCGCGAGACCGCGAGGGCGTCGACGACGGCCGGGAGCACGTCCACCCCCAGCCCAGGGCCCGTCGGCACCCGAAGGCGGCCGTCCTCCAGGACGAACGGCGGCGTGATGTCCTCCCGGAAGTAGCGGTCGGACGCCGACGTGTCCCCGGGGAGGGTGAAGTTGGGCAGGGCCGCAAGGGCGACGTTGGCCGCGCGCCCGATGCCGGTCTCCAGCATGCCGCCGCACCACACCGGGACGCCGCGCTCGGCGCAGAGGTCGTGGATGCGCCGAGCCTCGAGGTAGCCCCCGACGCGCCCGGCCTTGATGTTGATGATCGAGCAGGCGCCCATGTCGATCGCCTCGACGGCGACCTGGGCGGAAACGATCGACTCGTCGAGGCAGATCGGCGTTCTCACCACCTTCGCCAGCTCGGCGTTGGCCGCGACCAGCTCCTCGTCGAGGGGCTGCTCGATTAGCAGCAGGTCGAACTCGTCCAGCCGCGCCAGGTGCTGGGCGTCGGCGAGCGTGTACGCGGTGTTGGCGTCGACCTGGAGCAGCAGCCCCGCGCCGAACCGCTCACGGACTGCCCGGACGGGCTCGACGTCCCAACCCGGCTCGATCTTCAGCTTGATCCGCCGGTAGCCCTGTGCCAGGTAGACCTCGACAGCATCGAGGAGGGCCGGGATAGCCTCCATGATCCCCACCGACACACCGCAGTCGACGGCGTCGCGGGTGGCGCCCAGGTAGCGGGCCAGCGGGGTGCCTGCCTCGCGCAGCTGGGCGTCCAGCCAGGCCAGCTCGAGGGCCGCCTTGGCCATGCGGTGGCCCTTGATCGGCGCCAGCGCGGCGGCGACGTCCTCGGCGGCCAGCGGCGCGGTGCCGAGCAGACGGGGCAGCAGATGCTCCCGCATGACCAGCTCGGCGGAGGAGACAAACTCCGTTGAGTACAGGGGATCCCGCATCGCAACGCATTCGCCCCAGCCCTCGGCCCCGGGGGTGACCACCCGGACCAGAAGCACGTCCCGGCTCGATTGGCTGCCGAACGACGTCCGGAAGGGCGTCACCAGCGGGATCTCGATGCGGACCAATTCGACGGCTTCGACCCCCAGGCCCGCAGCCCCCCGGCCGAGCGGTGGCGAGACCCCAGGCACGTCCACGATCCCCGAGTGTACGGCGACCGGCGCCCCGGCCACGAGCGGCCCGCAGCGGGCGTCGGGGTTGCCGCCGGGCACCGCAGGCCCGTTAATGGGGAGGTGACTGAGAACGGCGCGTCGGGCTGGCTGGCGAGGGACGCCGCCTCCGTCGCCTCGGTCTTCCATCGCTACTCCGACCTGGTGATCGCCTCCGGTGAGGGCTCCTACCTGGTCGATGTCGACGGCAAGCGATACCTCGACATGACCACCGGCATCGGGGTGACCTCCCTTGGTCACGCCCACCCGCGAGTGGTGGCGGCGGCGCAGGAGCAGCTCACGAAGCTCACCCACGTCTCCGTCACGGCGCACCACGAGCTCAACGTCCGGCTGGCCGAGCGGCTGGCCCAGGTGACCGCGCCAGGGCTGGACGTGTCGTTCTTCGCCAACTCAGGGGCCGAGGCGGTCGACGGGGCCGTCAAGCTGGCGCGCCGGGTGCTGGGCCGCACCGACGTGGTCGCCTTCCGGGGCGGCTTCCACGGCCGGACGCTGATGGCCACCAGCCTGACCACCAGTCGCGAGCACTACCGCAAAGGCTATGACCCGCTGGTCCCGGGCGTCCACTTCCTCCCCTACCCCTCCGCCGGCCACGACGGCGGTGAGGCGGCGCTGGCCGGCACGCGCCAGGCGCTCGCGGACCTCCTCACCGAGGTGTCGCCGGCGACCATCGCTGCGGTGATCGTCGAGCCGGTGCTGGGCGAGGGTGGCTACATCGTCCCGCCGGCTGGGCTGCTGGGCATGCTCCGGCAGGCAGCCGACGAGCACGGGTTCCTCCTCATCGCCGACGAGGTGCAGTCCGGCATGGGCCGCACCGGGCGGTGGTTCGCCCATGAGCACTCCGACGTCACCCCCGACGTGCTGCTGGTGGCCAAGGCCCTGGGCAACGGGCTGCCGATCAGCGCCATCGTGGCGGGGCACGACCTGATGGACGCCTGGCCGCCCGGCGCCCACGGCAGCACTTACGGCGGCAACCCGGTCTGCTGCGCGGCGGCGATCGCGACCATTGACACCATTGACGACGAGGGCCTCGTGGCGCGGGCCGCGACCCTTGGCGCGCAGGCGCTGGCGACCCTCCAGGACGGCGTGGGTGAGCACCCGGCGGTGGCCGACATCCGCGGCCAGGGGCTGATGATCGGCGTCGAGCTTCGCGCCGTCGGCGGGCACCGGACGGCAGCGGCGGTGCAGGAGAACGTGCGCGCGGCCTGCCTGGCTGACGGCGTCCTGGTGATCTCCTGTGGCTCGCAGGACGAGGTCATCCGCCTCATCCCCGCGCTGAACATGCCCGATGCCGACCTCGAGATGGGTCTCGGCGCCGTCACGAGGGCCATCCAGTCGCTGCCCACCGGGTAGCCCCAGCCGCAGCCCTCACAGCCACCCCGCTGCTCGACGCGGCGCTGGTGCGGGATGCCGCGGCGCGCACCGCTGGGCTGCCGGCGACCCCGCTGGTGGCCGCCGGCCCGGGCGCCTGGCTGAAGCTCGAGACCCTGCAGCCGACGGGCAGCTTCAAGGTGCGCGGCTTCACCAACGCGGTCGCCCTCCTGAGCCCGGCCGAACGCCGCGCCGGCATCGTCACGGTCAGCGCCGGCAACGCCGCCCTGGCGGCGGCCTACGTGGCGCGGGAGAACGACATCCCGTGCAAGGTCGTGATGTTCGACACGGCGCCGCCACCCAAGCGCGTGGGCGTAGAACGGCTGGGGGCCGAGGTGATCGCCATGCCGCGCATCAAGGTGCTCGACTGGATGGCGCTCCGGGGTTACGAGTCGATGGCCGAGACCTTCATCCACCCGTTCGCCAACGAGGCGGTGATGGCGGGCCACGCCAGCCTGGGGCTCGAGCTGGCCGAGCAGCTGCCCGGGCTGACGCGCGTCGTCGTGCCCGTTGGCGGCGGCGGTCTCATCGTCGGCATCGCCAGCGGCCTGGCGGCGGCGGGGCGGGATGTCGAGGTCGTGGGCGTGCAGTCCGACGGCTATGACCTGTGGGTGCGCACGATGGCCGAGGGCACGGCGCCGGCCCTCACGCCGGCGACCATCGCCGACGGCACCGCCGGCCCCGACCAGGCCGACATGCACGCCCGCCTGGCGGGCGCCGTCGACCGCTGGCTGACAGTGCCCGAGGGGCGCCTCCGCCGCGCCGTGGCCGAGCTGGCCACGAACCACCGGGTGGTCGCGGAGGGTGCGGGGGCGCTGGGCTTCGCCGGTGCGATGGAGCTGGCCGACCCGCTCACCGCCACCGTCGGCGTTGTCAGCGGCGGCAACATCGACCCGCGCCTGCTGGCCGCGCTGCTGCAGGAGGCCAACGCCTGATGGGCGCCCTCGACCGCCTCCGCGAGCTCGGCCTGGAGCTGCCCGAGCCGCCGCAGGCGCTGGCGTCATACATTCCCACCCGGCTGGTGCCGATCGGCGACGGTCGCGCGCTGCTGTACGTGTCCGGGCAGGTGTGGCTGCGCGATGGGACGCCGGTGATGACGGGGCGGGTGCCGGACGAGGTCAGCTTCGAGGACGCCTGCGAGAACGCTCGGCGGTGCGCGCTCAACCTGCTCGCGCAGGTCCACGCGGCCGCGGGGCTCGACAGCGTGGAGGCCGTCGCCCAGGTCACCGGCTTCGTTATGTCGGCCGACGACTTCGGCGACCAGCCCAGGGTCATCAACGCCGCCTCCGACCTGCTCCACGAGGTTCTCGGGGATGCCGGCCGCCACACGCGGATGGCGGTGGGCACCAATGCCCTGCCCCTGCGAGTGCCGGTGGAGCTGGGGGGCGTGGTGGTGGTGCGCCAGGCCTAGCCGGCGGCGGCGTCTGCCTCCGGGTGCGCCTCGTGGCCCACGAAGCCGCGGAACGACACCAGCAGCAGGGCGTCGTAGACCAGCTTGAGCACCCCGGCCAGCGCCAGCGGCGCCGCCGTACCCAGCGCCTGCATGCTGGCGCCCGCCAGCGCGGTGCCGAACGGGCGGGTCACGTAGCGGGCGGTGTTGGTGTACGCCGTCGCCCGGGTCCGGTGGACGCCCGGCGCCATCGCGACCACGAACGCCTGCCGTGCCGGCACATCCATCTGCGACAGCGAGAACCGGAGCAGCAGGACGACCGCGGCGAGCTCGAAGCTGGGGACGAAGGGCAGGACGACCATCAGCACGTTGGATGGGATGTGGGTTACCAGCATCGTCTTGAGGTAGCCGATGCGGTCCGCCATCCAGCCCGCCGCCACCGACGACGCAGCCTGGAGCAGGCCGGAGGCGGCGAACAGGGCACCCAGCGCCCCGGTACCCGCCCCGAACCTGACCACGAACCAGTACACGAGGAATGACTGGACGATGAAGCCCCCGCCGAAGGCATCCAGCGCGAAGAGCCCCGCCAGCAGCCGGATGCGCGGCGGCGGCGGCGCGCCCGGGGCGCCGCCCGCCTCGCGGTCGGCCGCCGACAGCTCGACCGCCGGGGTCCGCGCCCGCGACACCAGGAAGGCGACCACGGCGAGCGCCGTCACCAGGTAGACGGCCCGCTGCGGTGGGATCGCCGCGAGGCCCTGGCGGGCGAGGAAGTCCGGGGCCGCCGCCGCCAGCGACCCCGCCGCG
>JAXDLV010000237.1:0-9005 GCA_034666445.1 Chloroflexota bacterium
TCCTCGCCTGGCATACCACCCGAATGAAAGCGATGCGCTCGGCAACAGGGCTGCTGTATATCGGTTCGGGGGTGGTTCTCACAGGGGAGATTGTGGCGAAAGTCCTCTTCTTCATCACTGGTTTGCCGGTCTAGAATTGCAACTCCGCTATGCGGCCAGTTAAAGGAAAAACGCCCCGCAAGATACTGTCCTGCGGGGCGTATGCTTTGGCTCCTCGGAGAGGGCTCGAACCTCTAACCTTGCGGTTAACAGCCGCCTGCTCCACCATTGAGCTACTCCGGAACGCCCGCAGATTATGTCAGGGGAGGCGGCGGGGGCTCCAATGTCAGCGCCCTAAGATGGGCGGATGCGGCCGGCTCGCCTCGTCGTCCTCTCGGTGCTCGCGCTCAGTGCCTGCAATCCCCTGCAGCAGGCGCAGACGGCGCCCACTCCCAGCGCGGGGGGGAGCCCCAGTCCATCTACCGCGTCGGGGCCGGTGCTGCGAGCGCTGTGGATCCTCTCCCCCGTCGGACTGAAGCTGCGGGACGCGCCGAGCTCGTCCGGCAAGCAGCTGACGACGGTGCCGCAGGGAACCCAGGTCACCGCCACGGAGTTCCGCGAGGGTGAGGGCGGGTGGTACATGGTCGACTACAACGGCACCAAGGGCTGGATCGCCGCCAGGGACGCCAACAGCACGCCGCCCCAGGACCTGGTGACCACCCACCCGCAGCTCTCCTTCGCGTCGACCTCCGCCGGCTACTACTTCCTCTACCCCGCCACCTGGCAGGTGCAGGACCGGGGTGTCGATGTCGAGGTCTTCCAGCTGCCGGGCGCGTCACCCGCCCCGAGCGGCGCCAGCCCCAGGCCCAGCGCGTCCGCCTCCGCGGCCGCGGGTGCCCCCCAGCCGGGGCTGGCGAGGATGGCGATCCGGCTGGAGCACGACGTGAACATCCTGCCCAGCATCCCCACCACGGCCGGCAGCAGCAAGAGCCAGGACCAGTACGAGCTGGGCGGGCTGACCACCGTGAAGCACATCTACACGCTCGAGGGGGGCGGCTTCGAGGGCGACATCAAGCTGGCCTACTCCACCGGCAAGGCCATCCTGATCACCTTCCGGTGCGCGTCGGAGGACGACCTCGCGGCATGGAACGAGACGCTGGAGAGCTGGGGTTTCTCGGTGCCACCGCCGGGCGCGGCCTCGCCCAGCCCCTCCGCCTAGACCCGGCGGCGCCGCCTCCGGCCAAGGGCCGCCACGACGGTGGCCAGGCCCGCGGCCAGCAGCAACGCCGCGCCGGCTGAGCCCGTGGCGGTGTTGGGCAGCACCGTCGGCGTTTCCAGCGGCGGCTCGGGCAGGACGATTGGCGGGGGCGCCGCCACCGGGATGCGCACGTCGCTCTTGTCGGGGCCCAGCTGCAGGCTGACGATGTTGCCCGTCATCGCGGCCACGCTCAGCCCGCCGGCCTGGTCGCCGAACGTGAAGCGCAGCCGGTGGCCGGCGTGGAGGATGTAGTCGGTGTACAGCGACGGGAAGCTGATGTTGTACGTCTGGCCCGGCGTCAGCGGACCGCCGCCGCTGGGGGTGGAGGCGCCGCGGGGGTTGATCGTGTCCCGGTACCACGGCCGGATGAAGGCGTAGTCGAACGCGAACGGGCCCTGGTTGGTGCCGTCATAGAGGTCGTACTGCGGGGCGTTGGCGGGGTCGCCCGGGGGCAGGTCCTCCACCTCGACGCCGATGGTCGTGTCGATGCCGTCGGCGGAGAACGCTAGGTCAAACTGCATCTGGCCCGAGATTCGTGTGTCCTCGGTCACGGGCTCCGTGGTGAAGACCTGGCTGGCGGGGGCGAGGAACATCGCCGGCGAGTCGTCCCAGGTCACCGTGCCGGTACTTGGATCGCCGTCGACAGCCGTCCCGTTGGGGCCAAAGTGGAGCACTCGGTCGGTGCCCGGCGCCGGGTACTGGTCGTAGCCGTCCCAATGGCCGTCGTCGCGCTGCACCTCCACCGTCGGCGTGCGCAGGGCGCCGGAGTCGATGCCCTTGAGGAACTGCAGGAACCACCTGTGGACGCCCTCGTGGTACTTCTGCTGGAAGGCGTAGGGCAGCAGGTACCCGTGGGCGGCCGCGTCCTCGGGGCTGGGCAGGTCGGGGTCGAGGTGGTCGCCGTTGAAGAACCAGAACTTCTTCGGCACGGACGGCGGCAGCGCCTCCCACAGCTGGCCCGTGTTGTGGGTCTTGACGTTGTAGTCGAACTGGCCGTGCATAAAGAACGTCGCCGCGCGCCACGTGGGGGCGTCCTTGAGGAAGTCACGCGGCTGCCAGAAGGTGGCGTTGTCGGCGTCCTGGTAGGGGCCGAGGTACTGGACGTCGGTGGTCTGGCCGATCAGGGGGCACGTTTTTCGTTGCAGCAGGTCGGCAGCGTAGTTGGGGTCGCCCCCGGTGCCGCTGTTGGGCGTGTCCTCCGCCGGGAACAGCGCCGTGAACTCCTCGGGGTCCAGGTTCTGGCCGTTGGCCGTGACCCCGTTCATCATCTGGTAGTCGTACCAGCGGTCGATCGCCCGGACCGGGATGACCGCCGCCACCGCGTCCTTGTGCTGTCCCGAGATCGGCATCTCCGCCGCCGCCCCGTTGGCGATGGTCCCGTCGTAGGAGCCGCCGATCAGCCCCACCCTGCCGTTCGACCACGCCTGGCTCACCAGCCAGTCGATGTCATCGACCGTGTCGTAAACCTCCTCCCGCCCCCCGTAGACCTGGCAGCCTGTGCTGTTGCGGGTGCCGTGCAGGTCGATCAGCGCCACCGCGTAGCCCCGGGGCACGAAGTACTCGTCGTACCACTCCGGGAACGGCACCCGCGGCCCGCCGGCGTAGGTCAGGTCGGCTGCGGCGATGGCGGGGTCGAACGGGTCCTTCAGCTCGCCCTTCCAGCCGCGGCCCAGGGTGTTGAAGTACGGCGAGGAGTCGATGATCGTGGGGACCGGCGTGGTGGTGTCGGGGCGGATGATGTCGACCCACGAGACCGCCGAGCTGTCGCGGTTGGGCAGCAGGTGGTGCTCGACGATCGCGCTGCCGTAGTCGTAGATGGCGGGGTCCACCTGGTCGAGATCGGGGAGACTGTTATCGGCGACCGCCGGCGCCAGCCCGCCCAGGGATGCCAGCACCAGCGCGGCACCCGTGAGCAGCAGCCCGAGGCGACGCCGGGTCAGGGGCGCGCCCTCCGGCCGACGACCGTTAGCGCCAGCACCGCAGAGGCTCCGAACGCGGCCAGGGCCAGCAGCGAGAGGGGCATCGCGGCGCCCGTGTTGGGCAGCGGCTGAGTCGCCACCGCGGGCGTGGTGGGCGTGGCCGGGGTGGTCACCGCGGCACAGGTCGCCAGCTCGCCATCGTGGGCCGCGAAGAGCCCGGTGCCGCACGACTGCCGCAGGATCACGCCCTGGTCGTCGAAGCCGTTGTCGTCGGGATTGGTGCTGGTCACGCAGGCGTCGATGCAGCCGTCGGCGTAGGCGACCAGGACCCTACCCTGCTGGTCGATTGTGACGTCGTTGAAGTCCAGCAGGTTGCGGGTCGGACAGTGGCTGGTGGCGAACACCAGCTGGACGCAGCCGCGCTGGACGGGGTCGGTGGGGGTGGCGTCGATGGTCGTCCAGGTGGCGCCGCCGTCGTACGTGTACGAGACGTACATGTCGAAGACGCCGTTGAAGTCGGCGGCCTGGTCGTCGCCCGGCGTGGTGGTGCCCAGGAAGGCAACCGCGGCGCGGCCGTCATCGCCGGCAACGACCATGGGGAATTCCACGTTCTCGATGCCCAGCGAGGTCCCGAGGTCGATCGAGGGCGCCCAGGTCTGGCCGTGGTCCCGCGATACCGCCACCCGCGGGTGACGCCCCGTCCCGTCCGCCTCGCCCCCGTGCTGGTAGGCGAAGTACACGGTGTTGTTGAGCCCGATCGCCACCTGCGGGTCACTGTAGAAGACCGCCTTGCTGTCGGGCACGGAGCGCACCTGCCAGCTCGTGCCGTTGTCCTCGCTGACAACGACCGCCTGGTGGGCGTAGAGCTCACCGGGGAGGTTGGGGTCGAAGCCCACCTGGTCGCAGGCCTGGTTCGGGACGTAGGCGGTGCCGTCCGGCCCCACCTTCACGTGGCCGTGGAGGCCCCCGCACTGGAGCCCGGTGTAGATGGGCACGTCGTTGGCGAAGGTCACGCTGCCGGTGATGCTCAGGGCGCAGTAGGCGGCCTGGCCGTCGGCGAGGACGAAGCCCAGCACCCCGTCCTGGTGGCAGTAGTACACGGCGTTGGGATAGAGGATCCCGGCGCCCAGCGGCGCCGGCTGGTGATAGGGACCCGCGCCCACGGTCTGGTGGTCCTCGGGCAGGCCGACGCCGCAGCCCTGGGTCGGGCCGGTCCAGGTGTCACCGTCGTTGTCGCTGTACGACGCCAGGCTGCACAGGATCGTGAGCTGGGAGACGAAGGTGCGACCCAGAGTCGGGTCGGTGAATAGGATCGGGTCGGCCGTGAAGACCGACGACGGCGCTGTTCGGTCCTCCCACGTCGCCGCGGCGGGGGTTGTCGAGTCGTCGAACTTGACTCGCAGGGTGTTCTGGGACGCCTCGAAAAGCACGTTTCCGGTGGCCCAGTCGACGCCGATGGACGGCTCGCCCGCGTGCTGGGGAAGGTCGGCCGGCGTGGCGTACTGGTCGAAGCTCGCCACCGGCGACGTGTCCGCCAGCGCCGCGCTCGGGCCCGCCTGGGCGCCCAGCATCACCAGCGCCACCACGGCTCCCCCCAGCCCCGCCCGGATCGGCTTTGTCACCCTACTCCAGGTAGTCCTTGAGCCTCTTCGACCGGCTGGGGTGGCGCAGCTTGCGCAGCGCCTTGGCCTCGATCTGCCTGATGCGCTCGCGGGTGACGCCGAAGCGCTTGCCCACCTCCTCGAGGGTGCGCTGGTGGCCGTCGATCAAGCCGAAGCGCAGCTGCAGCACGCGTCGCTCGCGGGGCGTCAGGGTGTCGAGGATGTCCTCGACCTCCGTGCGCAGCATCGTGAGGTTGGCGGCGTCCGACGGGGCGATCGCCTCCTTGTCCTCCACGAAGTCGCCGAGGTGGCTGTCCTCCTCCTCGCCGATCGGGGTCTCCAGCGAGACGGGGTCCTGGGATACCTTGATGATCTCCCGCACCTTCTCCGGCGTGATCCCCATGACCTCCGCGATCTCCTCCTCGGTGGGCTCGCGGCCCAGCTCCTGGAGGAGGCGGCGGGAGACGCGCACCAGCTTGTTGATCGTCTCCACCATGTGCACCGGGATGCGGATGGTGCGCGCCTGGTCGGCGATGGCGCGGGTGATCGCCTGCCGGATCCACCACGTGGCGTAGGTGGAGAACTTGAAGCCCTTCTTGTGGTCGAACTTCTCGACCGCCCGGATGAGGCCCATGTTGCCCTCCTGGATCAGGTCCAGGAAGCTCATGCCGCGGCCGATGTACTTCTTTGCGATCGAGACCACCAGCCGCAGGTTGGCCTCCGTCAGGCGGTGCTTGGCGTCGGCGCTGCCGGCCTCAATGGCGATCGCGTACTCGACCTCCTGCTCCGCCTTGAGCAGGGCCACCCGGCCGATCTCCTTGAGGTACATCCGCACCGGGTCGTCGAGGCTGACGGCCTCCATCACCTCCACCTGCTGGATCATCTCGTCGTCGATCTCGGCGACCTGCTCGAACTCCTTGCCGTCGTCGGTGACCTCGATGCCGATGTCCTTGAAGGCCGTGAAGATGCGCATCAGCTCTTCGGGCTCCGCCTCGAGGCCGCTGAATGCGGCAAGGATGTCGTCGGGCGAGAGGTAGCCCTCCTCCTTGCCCTTGCGGATCAGTGCCTCGGCGTTGGCGAGCAGCTCGTCCTCGCGCTTGTCGCCCTTGCCCCGCGCCCGGCCCTTGACCTCGACCTTGACCTCGATCTCCTCGACGACCACGCCGTTCAGCTCGACCGCCTGCCCGTTGAGGAGCGGCTCGGCGGGCACCAGGGTCGGCCTGGGCGCCGGCTTGGCCGCCGGCTTCGCCGGGCCGTTCGACGCGGCCGCGGCCGGCTTGGGCGCCGGCTTGGCGGCGGCCCTGGGTGCCGCGGCGGCCTTGGGTGCCGCGGCGGTCTTGGGCGCCGGCGCGGCCTTGGGCGGCGGCACGGCCTTGGCCGACGGCTTGGGCGAGGGGGTGCGGCCCGGTCGCGCCGGCGGAGCCGGCTTGGCGTCCGCGGACTTGCGCGCGGCGGGGCTCACGCCCGGCCCTGGAAGAGCTGCATCTTCAGCCTCGACCGCCGCTGGGCGAGCTCGTGGATCTCGAGCAGCAGGCCGTCTCGAGAGCCCTGGTCGTCACCCGTGCCGGTTCCGGCAATCTTCTTCTCCAACTCCGCCATGGCCGCTTCGTAGCTTTTCAACCTGATCCTATCGACGCAGTCAGCCAGCGCCGCGCGCAGCTCTGCCTCGTCCCCCGGCGCGTTCGCCGTCATGCTCAGCCGGACGATCCTCTGGCGCTCCTCTTCGGAGAACAGCTCCAGGTGCCGCTCAAGATTACCCTCGCCCTCCGCGGACACCTCGACGACGCGGGCGCAGAGCTCGGTGAACTCCTCCGCGCCGAGCGCCTCCTCGGCCGTCAGCTCCTGCAGCAGCCGGCCCGCCAGCGGCGGCCGGGAGATCAAAAAGGCCAGCAGCCGGTCCTCCTCCGGGGCGTGGCGGGGAACCGCCGCCCCCGCCCCCGGCACCGGCGCAGCGGGCGCCCGGACGGGGATGCTGGCGACGGTCTCGAAGTCCCGGGCCCGGCCGCCGCTCTTGCGGAAGCGCTGCACGTCGGCGAGGACGTTGGCGGCGTCCACGCTCAGCTTCGCGGCCACGAACTGGCAGTAGACGTCGAGGGTGGTCTCCTCGGGGATGCGGCTGAGCACGCCCACCAGCGCGGCGGCGGCGGCGGCCCGGCCGTCGGCGGTCGAGAGGTTGTGCTCGGCGAGCTCCAGCCCGATCCACCACTCCCAGCCCGGCAGCGCGGCGCCCTCGGCGTCGCCCCAGAGGTGGGGCGTCCTCTGGAAGAACTCGCCGGGGTCCTTGGCGTTGGGCAGCTCCACAACCAGCACGCGCATGTGCGCGCGCGATGCCATCTCGATCACCCGCCGGGTCGCCTGGCGGCCGGCCTCGTCGGTGTCTAGGCACACCAGCAGCTCCGAGGCAGACCGGCGCAGGATCTTGACCTGCTCGTCGGTGAAGGCCGTGCCCGAGCTGGCCACCGCGATGTCGATGCCGTTCTGGTGCGCCATCATCACGTCGAAGTAGCCCTCGACCAGCAGGGCCCGATCCTGCTCCTGGACCTTCTTCCGCGCCTCGCTGAGGCCGAAGATGGTGCGGCCCTTGTCGTAGATGCTGGTCTGCGGCGAGTTCATGTATTTCGGTGGCGTGTTGTCCATCGCCCTGCCGCCAAACGCGATGAGGGTCCCGGTCTCGTCGCGGATGGGGATCATCAGGCGACCGCGGAACCGATCGATGGTGCGACGGCCCTCGCCGCCAAGAGCCAGGCCGGCCTTGACCGCCTCCTCGTCGCTGATCCCCTTCTTGCGCAGGAAGCGCAGCAGGTTGTCCCAGCTCCTGCCACCGGCGGGGGCGTAGCCGACCATGAAGGCCTCGATCGTCTCCTTCTCCACGCCCCGCTTCTCGAGGTAGCGCAGCCCGCGGCCGCCCGAGGGGTGGTTGAGCAGGACGTGGTGGAAGTACTGCGCCGCGAGCAGGTTGACCTCCCTGGCCCGGGTCCGCTCCTGTCCGCGGCGACGGCCGCCGCCACGGTCCTCCAGCTCCACCCCGGCACGGCCGGCGAGCATCTCCAGCGTCTGCGGGAAGTCGAGTCCCTCGGCCTTCTGGATGAACTCGAACATGTCCCCGCCCGCCTGGCAGCCGAAGCAGAAGAAGACCTGCTTCTCCTCGCTGACGGTGAAGCTGGGCGACTTCTCGGAGTGGAACGGGCACAGGCCTTTGAACTCGCGCCCGGCCCGCTGAAGCCGAACGTAGCCGTTGATCACCTCGACGATGTCGAGGCGGTCCTTCACCTCCTGGACCGCATCCCCCTGGGGCACGGTAGAGATTAGCGCGGGGAAAGGCGGCTCAGACGCGTCCCCACTGGGCCCGGTTGCCCGCCGCGGCGGCGCGGGCGGCGGCCACCTGGTCAGGCGACATGAAACCCCCGGCCAGCGCGAGGTGGAGGTTCATCGCCTCCTCCGCGGTCAGCTGCAGATGACCCCGGTCCTCGACCTGGCTGAGGACCCAGTCGAACGCCCCGTTGGTCACCTCCGCCCGGCAGTGCTCGCACTCGGCGGTGGCGTTGAGCACCAGCGGCGCGCCGCAGTTGGGACAGCGCCGCTCCAGGAGGCCACCGTCCGGGCGCGTGGTGGCCGCCGTAGAGCGCATGAAGGTCCAGTACTCGCGCCAATCACGCAGTCCCTTGCTCGCCGCCAGCCGGGTTCCGGCGCCGTCGACGACATGGTCGTCGGCCTTAGCGTTGAACATCACGGTGATGGCGTCGAAATGCTCGTCGTGGGTGGCGAGCATGATCGCGGCGTCGAGCAGGCGGAGGTCGCCGAGCACACGGCGATTGCCATCGCCAGCCGCGTGCTCCTGCTGAATCCGCCACGCGGCGTAGGCGTCGGGTCCCATGTAGACCCGGGCGCGCTCCAGGTCGCCCGCGGAGCGTGCCTCCTGGAGGGTCAGGAACTCAGTCTGGGCAAGATGGAGGAAGCGGGCCTCATCGAAGGCGGGGTCGTGGGCCCTGATCGCCGCCAGCCCCGGCCCGGCGTAGGCCTTGCCCACGGCGTGCCACCCGCGCCGGCTGGTGAGGTAGAGGTACAGCGGCACCAGGATCGCCGCGAAGAACAGCACGGTGCAGAAGATGCCCGCCGGGTTGAAACCGGTGCTCGTGGCAGCCGTGACGGCCATCAGAACAGCAGGTGGATCAGGGGGTCGAGCGCGACGGCGAGCAGCAGCGGGACGATGACGAGGATCACCAGCGTCGCAACCAGGATGTGGGCTCC
>JAXDLV010000238.1:0-34885 GCA_034666445.1 Chloroflexota bacterium
GCCGGGGAGGCCTCGCCCGTCGGGGCCGGCGCGGCGCTGGCGGTCGGCTGCGGTGGCGCGGTCGGAGCGGGCGCGGAGCTGCCAGGGCTGGCCCCGGGGGCGGCACCTGCGGTGGGCGGCGCCAGCGACGGCACCACGGCCGGCCGGTAGGCCGTCTGCTTGCCGGTCCCCAGCAGCCCGAGGCTCACCACCTGGGCGCCGATCAGGCCGCCGATGATCAGTACGCCAAGGATCGCCGGGAAGAGGAAGCGAAGCGTGTCCTTCGGACGCATCAGGGCAACACTTTAGCCGGAATGCTCGGCCCGGTTCAGGTTGGCGGCGTCGCCGCCTGGAGACCGACCAATGCCGATGACGAGGTCATCAAAGACCCTCCGCAATGCTGGTGGCGTCGCCGGCCGTCACAGGCTACTCGGTGCTGACTCCCTGCTCGACCTGCTGGCGGACGGGCACCACCTTGGCGAAGGCCCCGCGCGGCGACCCGGCCAGGCCCCGCATCTCGGCCGCCTCGGCGTGCTGGTTGCCGTCCTCGAGCGCGTCTGCGTAGCCACCCAGCAGCTCCGCCAGGTTGGCGTCATCCACGGCATCCAGCTCGTCTGTGACCTTTACCACCGCGCCCTTTGCCCGGCGTCGCTCGATGGCCGCCAGGTCCATACCCAGCTCGGGCTGCAGGCGAACGTACACGACGCCGCCCGTCATCCCCGACCACGCCCAGGGCCCGGGGTCCCCGAGCACGACGGCCCGGCCGAGGGTCATGTACTCGAAGGCAAAGCCCTTGAGGTTGGCACGACCCGCGATGTTGCCCTGGGTGTCGTCGATGGGCGCGGCGAGGCGGCCGCCGAGCACCACGTCGGCGCCGGAGAGGCGGATGCAGGCGCGCGAGTCGGCGTCGCCCTGGATGTAGTAGCGGCCGCCCTGGGCGCCGTAGAGAAGCGACTTCCCAACGGAGCCATCGAGGCGCACCCCCTGCCAGTTCATGCCCTTGAGGATGCGCACCTCGCCGCCGAGCGAACCCTTGCCGACGCCGTCCTGGGCGCCGCCCTCGACCCGTACGCTGACGCCCTTGACGTTGAATGCGGCCAGCCCGTTGCCCGGGATCGTTCCCTCGTGGAAGACCAGGTCGGCGGCGATGTTGCCGTTCCAGCGGGCCGCCATCCGACCCCGGGTCAGCTCCCCGGAGAGGTAGGTGCCGAGGGCGCGGTCCATCGAGGTGACCTTGTCGTCCTCGTAGGTGATCGTGGTGACGCCGCGCTCGATCTGCTCCATCGCCATGTCGGCGATCACCTTGGTCAGGTGGTTGAGCGGGCGCCGCATCGGGCCCATCGGGGCGCGGTGGTCCTCGATTGAGTAGTCCTCAGCGGTGACGGTGATGAGCTCGGACAGGTCGACGCGCTCGTCCAGGCCAATCTGCTCGAGCAGGTCGCAGCGGCCGACCAGGTCCTGGGTCCGGGTCGACCCCAGCGCGGCGGTCAGCTCCTTGAGCTCCTCGCCGCACGCGGAGAAGTAGTTGACCAGGTTGTGCACCGCGCGGTCGAACTCGCGCGGCACCCAGCGCTTCATGCCCTTGTGGTCCGCTTCCTCCTGGGTGGTGACCTGGGTGGCGATGCCGACATGACAGGTGTCCAGCTGGCAGCCGCGGCAGATGGTGCAGCCGATCGCGACCATCGACATCGTGCCGAAGCCGCACCGGTTGGCGCCCAGCAGGATCATCTTCATGACGTCGGCGCCGCCCTTGATGCCGCCATCGCACCAGACCTCGACCTTCTCGCGAAGCCCCGAAGCCTGGAGCGCCAGGTGCGCCTCGCGCACCCCGAGCTCCACCGGCAGGCCGACGTGCCGGAGCGCGTGGGAGCGGGCCGCGCCGGTGCCGCCATCGAAACCGGAGAGGGTGACGATGTTGGCGCCCGCCTTGGCCACACCGACCGCGATGGTCCCGATCCCCGGCACCACCGGCAGCTTGACAGCGACCCGCGCGTGCGGGTTGCCGGTCTTGAGTTCCTCGATCAGCTGGGCGAGGTCCTCGATCGAGTACAGGTCGTGGTTGTTGGACGGGCTGATGAGGTCGATGCCCGGCTGGGCATTGCGCGCCAGGGCCACGCGCTCGGTGACCTTGGTGCCGGGCAGGTGGCCGCCCTCGCCGGGCTTGGCCCCCTGGCCGATCTTGATCTCCAGCAGGTACGAGGAGTTGAGCAGCTCCGACGTGACCCCGAAGCGGCCCGACGCGATCTGCTGGCCCCGCCATTTGGGGTACTTGCCGTACAGGTCGGGCAGCTCGCCGCCTTCGCCGTTGATCGCGATCATGTTGAGCCGCTTGGCCGCCTCCGGGTATGCGCGGTAGGCCGTCTCGCCCTGGGAGCCGAAGGACATGGAGCTGATCGTGAAGGGCAGCGAGTGGTCGCCTACGGAGCAATCAACCTCGAGGCCGAAGAGCGTCGTGCCCTCGGCGTTGGGCTGCTTCTTGAAGTCGAGCAGGTGGCGCAGGGAGACAGGGTGCTCCCGCTCCTGCTCGCGCACCCGCAGGGCGAAGTCCTCGTAGGCCTCACCGGTCTCGGCCACGCGCATGGCCTGCTTGTAGACGAAGGGGTTGAAGTGAAAGGTCTTGCCCAGGCTGGGGCCCGCCTCGCCGGTGGCGACCTCGTAGCGCTCGGCGGCGTCGCGCTCCAGCCCGGCCAGCGACAGGCCGCGGCCCTCCGAACCGTAGAAGTTGCGCATCCGGAAGAAGCCGGCCAGCTCCGGCTCCAGGCCGATCGAGGCCTGTAGCCGGCCGTAGCCGCGGAGCTCGTGGATGCCCATCGTGCTGATCACCTTCTCGAAGCCCTTCCGCAGCGCGGTCACCAGGTTGGTGAGCGCCGTGCGGGTCTCGGCGTGCAGTGCCACATCCAGCATCAGGTAGGGGTTCAGGGCCTCGGCGCCCATGGCCACGGCCATCGCCAGGTCGTGCAGGTTGCGGAGGGCACCGGAGCGCAGGACGACCGACAGCCGCCGGCGGTATGTCTCGCCGTGCTCGTCGATCGCGGCGCGCAGGGCGAGGTCCACCCGGCTCAGCGCCAGGTGGGGGTCGACAGGGTGGAGGCCGTCGCGGAACGCGGCGCTGTCGTCCAGCAGCAGCAGGTGGGCGCCGTCGGTCACCGCGGCGTCGACGGCCTCGTCGGCGATCCGCTGCAGCGCGTGGCGGAGGCCCTCGGCCGGGAGGTAGGTGGTGGAGATGATCTTCACCGCCCCGGGGTGCTCAGCGAACTCCGCGAGCAGGTCCTCCAGCACGTACGTACCGTTGGCCTCGGCGATCGCCTGGTACTCGTCGGCGGGCAGCACGTGCTCCTTGAGGTGACCACCCAGGAGGATCGGATGGGTCAGCTCCATCCGCTTGTGAACGTTGCTCTGCCTGCCGGTCTGCATCTGCGGTCGGCGGCCCAGCACGACGCGGAGCGAGAAGTGCTCGATCTCCCGCTCGCGGTCGATGGCGGGGTTGGTGACCACCGCCACCGTTTCCTTGTAGTAGTCGGCGACGTTCTGGCGCTGGTCGTTGAGCGCCGCGAGGGGACCGTCGTAGCCCAGCGAGCCGATCTTCTCGTTGCCGGTGCCGGCGAGCTTCTCGACGCTGTCGAGGTCCTCTCGGTCCCACGCAAACGCCGCCATGAGGCGGCTGTGGTCCGGCGGCATCGACTGGGCCGCGGCGAGGTAATCTGTGTAGAAACGCGAGCTTGCCTTGGTGGCCTTGGTGGCCACCGGTCCGGTGAGGTGCTGGCGGTAGTTGCGGATCCCGGGCCAGCGGTGGCGCGCCAGCTCGTTGACGCGGCGCTGGATCTCGGGGTGCCGGAAGAGGCGCACGCGGTGGCCACGCTCCACCTGCACGGCGACGCGCTCACCGGGGGCCAGCGGCGTGGGGTCGTTGAGCATCTGCTCGATCGGAATGACGCCCTTCTCCGAGGAGAAGAAGAACTCCTTCTCGGTCTCGCCAAACCACAGCGGCCGCAGGCCCATCGCGTCGACGGCGAAGACGCATTCGTCGCCGTGGCGGCTGACGATTGCAGCGGGGCCCTGGGAGAACGGCCCCCACACCTGGCGGAAGAACATGTACAGGTCCTGCAGGGGTGGCGAGAGCTGCTTGATCTCGCTGATGATCGGCGGGAACAGGACCTCCATGGCCTCCATCAGGCTCATGCCGAAGCCGTGGACCATCGTCTCCAGGGTGCGGTTGAGGTCCTGGCTGTCGGACCCGTTGCCTACCAGCGCGGTGCCGATCCCGGCGGCCTCCTCGCGGAGCTTGGCGACCGTGTTGATCTCGCCGTTGTGGCCCAGCAGGCTGAACGGCTGCACCCGCGCGAACGTCGAGGCGGTGTTGGTCGAGTACCGGTTGTGGCCGATGGTGATGGCGGACACGAAGTCCGGGTGACGCAGCTCGGGGTAATAGCGCATCAGGGTCTCGGCGCTGCCTCGGATCTTGTAGACGCACGAATCGGCGCTCAGCGAGGCGACGTGCACCGGGGTCTCGGCCTCGATCGCCAGCTGCAGCTGGAACAGCCGCGCATTGATGCCCTCACTGGGGCCCTCGTTCATGAATCCCGCGAGCTGCCAGAACTCCGGCTCGTCGACCTGGCCGGCAGGCCCCAGCGTGTAGGTCTGCACGTCGCCGTTGCCGCTCCAGAGGATGTCGGCGCCGGCGGCCTTGAACCGCCCCTCGACAAGGTCACGGATGCGACCGGCGCCCTGGACGTCGCGGGGCAGCATGAAGTGGCCGACGAAGAACCGGGGGTGGGTGGTCACCGCCTCGAAGAGGCCGGCGTTGACGAGGCGGTGGGCCCAGATCCTGCGCGGGATGTCGACCAGGACGCCGCAGCCGTCGCCCTCCCCGTCGACTATGCCGGAGCGGTGCGCCATCATCATCAGCGCCTCGATCGTTCGCTTGACGTTGCCGTGCGAGGCGCCCCCCTTCTTGCGCACGTTGGCGATCAGCGCGCAGGAGTCGTGCTCGTCGGCGCGAGGGTCGCGCTGCTGGGCGGCGGCGACGGGGTCGATCAAGACGTTCCTCAGCGGTGGGGGGCTCGTGCGAATGACACGAGGAAGTGGGAAGGCACGTGCATCATAGCAACGGCTGAGCTATTCGCCGAACATGACTGAGGAGTCAGGTTACTTTCCCACAGGGTTCCCGCCTCCCTGTGGACACCGGCCAGGGAGGCTACGCGCTCAGGCGGCCTTCTCCGGGGTGAGCTGGGCCTCGAGTCGCTTCTGGTACCACTGCGTGATGAAGCGCGCCGCAAGGGCCGCCAGGCCCATCCCGACGGGCACGATCAGGAGGTGCAGCCAGAGCAGCTCCGTGGGCAGGGGCAGCACCAGCAGGACGATGCCCAGCCCGAACACCGCGACGTAGGCGCCCCCGATCGCGATGATCGGAAAGCGCTCCGCGAACCTGAACTTCTCGGGGACGTCGGCGGGGACGTTGCCCCCCATCCGGGGCCCCATCACCTGGAGGCTGCTGACGTGGTGCAGGTTGGGGGTGACCCGCACGGCGACCTGGACCTGGCTCTGAGGCACCTGGCGCAGGAGACGGCGCTCGATGTTGACCTGCGTCTCCCGCTGCCGGGTGCGCAGGTAGAGCATCCCGAGCCCGTAGACCATCGAGACCGGCGAGGCCCCCATCATCTGCCCCTGGATGAGCTCCGGCTGGGCCTTGCGATCGCGGAGAGCAAGCAGGAGCGCGGGCCAGACCAGCGTCCCCGGGATGACGATCGCCACGATGAACACCAGGACGGTGAGCACCTTGATGGGGATGTCGGGGAGCAGGAAGCCGAGCGCCACCGCCATGAGGACCAGGCCCAGCTGGAACGCGCCGAGGTACGTCGACACGCGGATCACCGTGGACGGGCTGTGGCCCTCGAGCATCCGGGGCTGGAGCCGCCCGGAGGCCGCCTTGGGCGGCGCCGGCGGCTGGAACTGGGCGACCTTGGGCTTTACCTTGCGCTGCTGGACGCGGGTTCGCTGACGTGCCACGCCATAACTCTATGCAGACGGGGAGCTACCCGACTAGTTCGCCGCCAGGGGCATCTCGGCGAGCCTGCTTCTCTCCTGGCGCGGGTTTTCGTTGCGGAACCGCTTCTCGACAAGGCGGTAAAACACCACCGCCAGTCCGAAGGAGGACGTAATCCCGAAGACCACCAGCAAGGGGTTGTTGGGGAGGTGACCCTGATGAGTGGTGAGCCACCAGACGGAGAGCAGACTGAGCCATGGGAAGTGGACCAGGAACAACGAAAACGCCATCCTCCCGATCGCCTCGAACGCCCCGTTAAATGCCTCGAGTACTTGGGCCTTCAGCCTGGAACCCGGCGTGAGGATCGTCTGCAGCAGGAACATGCAAAAGAACGCCGCCCCATAGTCGTAGAACTCCAGACGCCACGACAGGGCGAAGTGTGCCCATATCAGCCCCGCCGCCACCGGCAGGTAGACGTAGCGTGGCGGCATTCGCAGTTTGCCCACGTAAGCCTCGGCAAGGAGCGCCCCCGCATACCAGATTCCCCAACGAGCGAGCACCCCAGCCACTCCATACCAGCCTGCCAGGAGCTCGCCGCCTAGGGCGGTAATGGACACGATCGCCACGAGCGAGAGGCCACGCTTGACGCCACCTCGGGAGGTCAGCCAGAGGACGGGATAGAGAGCGTAGTACCAGACCTCGAACCCGAGGGACCACAGTGGCCCGTTGGTCCCAATCGAGGGGGCAAAGACTCCACCCTGCACGAAGACCGCGGAGATGATGGCCATCGGGGTGTAATGCGTCCCGTTGAAGACGAAGTCGATGTAGAAGAGACCCGTGTGACCCGAGACCATGTCGGGGGCAATCAGGAGGCCCAGCGCATCGCAGGCCAGCGTGAACGCGATGGCCGCTACCACCGCAGGGTAGATGCGCAGGAAGCGTCGTCGGGCGTAACGGCGGACTCGGAGGGGCCGCGGCTCGGCAGAGGACGGCCTGTCCCGAAAACCACGCACCTGCTGGTAGTGGATGCAGAACCCGCTGATCAGAAAGAAGAGGATCACGAGGCCGCGTGCCGTCAACACCACCTCGCGGACATCGCGCGCAGCCCCGACCAGCAACAACAGGAGCGCGTGAATCGACACTACGAGGCTGGCAGCCGCACCCCGGCAGGCATCCAGGCTCCGCATACCTGGGTCGCCGCCACGAGGTCGCGGAGCGGCTGCGGGTGCCCGCTCTTCAACCACAGCCGCGTGGCTCGCTGCGGCGTCCGCCATGTCGGCCCAAGGCTATCACCGGTGCCGCGGCTAAGATGAGCGCGACTCCAGCCCCCGGAGGTGGTCGTGACAAGATTCAGCATGGTGGTCGAGGCCACCTGGCTAGCGCTGCAGCTGATCGTGCTGCTCAGCGTCCTCGGCCTCGGTCCGACCCTTACCCTGCGGGAGGGTTCCCGACCTTCTGACATCCTGCTCGTGATCCCGGTCGGGGTGGCCGTCGGGATCCTGGGGGGCGCGTGGCTGAACGTGCTCTTTCCCGCTTCGATCGCGCTACCGTTGCTTCTCGCCGCGTCCGCCCTATTCAGCGCGTGGGCAGCCTGGCGGCGCCGGCAAGGCCTGCGTGCGCTCCGCGGAAGCGTTTCCAGTGTTGGCGCCCTGCTGATCGTATGCCTCGGCGTCTACCTCTTGGCCCTCCTGCCCATCTTTGCGACCGGCACGTTCACCCTTGCGGGCCCAGGGCAAGACCCGATCGGGTACTACATCCACCTGGCGCAGTATTACCAGGGGCACGCATACCTGGCCCATGACGGAGCTGCGTATGGCGGGATCGATTACATCCTTGGCTTCGCTGGCGCCGTGACTCCCGGGTACGGCCGCCTCGACGCAGGGTTGAGCACGATCACGGGGTGGTCGCCGCTCGCGCTGCTCGAACCTCTGGACGCCTTCCTCTTGGCGGCCTCAATCCCAACTGTCTACCTCCTCGCACGCGACGTATTCGGACTTGCGCGGCGGGCCGCCAGCCTAGCCGCAGCGGCGACCCTGGTGAACAACCTCACCCTTTTCATCACGGCGTACGGGGCCGTTGGTGAGATCGAGTCGTTCGTCCTCCTCACGCCGTTCGTGGTGCTGGCTACCCGGGCTCTCGCGCTACGAGCCACACGAGACGGAATCTTGGCCGGCGTGGTAGGCGCGGCGCTGCTCAGCATCTACATCCCCAGCTTCCTGACCGCCGCGGTCCTCGTTGGGGGCGTCGTGGTCCTGGCCTTAGCGGGCGGGTTGCGGTCATGGAGAGGGTGGGCCAGCCTCCGGTGGCTTCCGGTTTCAGCGGGATTCGGTCTCGTCCTGTGCATCCCTCAACTGCTGGCCATGGCGCATGCCGGTGTGCCGGGCACCTGGTTTCGCTTCGTCCGCCAGCAGGCGGCTGGACTAGGGATTCGACGCCTTCCGGAGCTTCCGTTTCTCACTGCTACCATGCCGTTCACCAGCTTCGTCCATGGCACCAACATCGATGGCTGGCAAGTGGTGGCCGGCTGGGTGGGGACGACATTCCTTATGGCGGCGCTCGTTGCCGGCCTCGTGGTCGTCATCGTGCGTCGGCGGCTCGAAGCGGCCGCGATAACACTCGCCGGCGCGGCCTACCTCGCCTATTTGGTCTTGGTCTCGAACTATCCCTACGGCGTGGTCAAGGTGGTCAGCTACCTGACGCCTGTGGCGGCCTGTCTTCTCGTGACCGGGGCGCTGGGTATTCCGGGCCTCGTGCACCGGGCCTCGAAGCGATTCCGCGCGGCAGAGGCCAGCCTGGCCCTCGCCGGTGCGGCGGCGCTTGGCGTGGTGAGCTGCACCCAACTCGTGTCCACCGTCCAGATGGACCAGGCGATTCTCGCCGGTGTCCCGAAGGTCCCGGCTCCCTACCTTGGCCTGAACGCCCTGGCCCGGGTGGTTCCCGTCGGCAGCTCGGTGCTTCTGTACAACCCCGATGCCATGACGGCGCACCAGCATGCCGTCGACTTTCCCCTGGCCATCTACTTTCTTCCCGATCGCCGCGTCGACGTCGCTTGGCCCGGGGCCTACTACGCCTACGGCCCGAACCTCCCGCTACCCTATGGCGTGACCACAGCAGACACCCGGAAATACGACTTCGTGCTCGCCTCGGACGACCCGGAGGTCCGCGATCTGCTCGGTCCCGGCTACCGCGTTTACTGGTTCGATGGACAGTTGGCGCTCACGCTGTTCAAGCGAACATGAGCGGCCAGGGCTCGGACGAGAAGGTGATCGTTATCATGCCCGCGTACAACGCGGCCGCCACGCTGGCGTCGACCTACGTGCAGATCCCCGACGGCGTGGTCGACAGCGTGATCCTGGTCGACGACGCCAGCCAGGATGAGACGGTGGCGGTCGCGCGGAAGCTCAACCTCCACGTCATCAGCCACCCGCACAACGTTGGCTACGGAGGTAACCAGAAGACCTGCTACATGGAAGCGCTGCGCCTGGGCGCCGACATCGTCGTGATGCTTCACCCTGACGGGCAGTACGACCCCGGGATCCTGGCCGACATGGTCGAGGAGATCCGCTCGGGGCGCGCCGATGTCGTGCTGGGTTCGCGGATGCTGGTCAAAGGGGAGGCCAGGCGCGGCGGAATGCCGTGGTGGAAACGTGCCGCCAACCGCTTCCTCTCGACGCTAGAGAACGTGACACTGGGCCAGCACCTCTCCGAGTACCACACCGGGTATCGCGCCTACAGCCGACGCTTCCTCGAAACCGTCCCGTTTCTGCGCAACAGCAACAGCTTCCATTTCGACACCCAGATCCTGGTGCAGGCCTCGAGCTTTGGCTTCAAGATTGGGGAGATCCCGGTCTCGACGCGCTACTTTCCCGAGGCCTCCTCGGTAGGATTCAAAGGCAGCGTCTCATATGGGATCAACACCCTCGTCACCCTGGGACGTTACGGCGCCCACCGCGTGGGATTCCGCTCCCGTCTCTTCCGACGCTGACCCTGTTGCCGCGTCTACCTCCGTGCGGGTGCAGAAGATGGTTAGACTGGCGCCGCGGTGCGCAAGCGCCCCAGCCACGGTCCACGGGAGGCTGAGAAGCGTGAATGGCGCGGCCATCAGCATTGCCAGCAGGCGCGCGGCTTTGGATGGCACTGGGAACCCGCTGGCGGCGCTGCGCGCGCGGAGTCCGTGGAAGAGGCCATTGAACGGCAGCCCCAGGCGGTTGAGGGCGCTCTGGGCAAAGCTGAAGTGGTCATACTCGGCGCTGTAGTAACCGATGTCGTCGATGGCCAACCCATGCCTCGACAGGATGGGTCGCAGCGATCCTTCGGCCAGATGGACGAGGTGCCTTGGGACGTCGAGGCTGAACCAGTGCTCCCGAAATATGCCCGCCTCCCAGGAGGCGAAGTTTGGCACTCCCAGCAGGAGGGTCCCACCCAGCCTCAGCGCCCGCTTCACGAATCCGAGGACCAGATCTGGGTCCGGAAAGTGCTCTAGGGCATGCCACATGACCACCGCGTCAAAGGGCTGCCCAAAATCGATCTCATCGAGAGGCCCGACGCGGACGTCGATTCCCCGGACATGTCGCGCGTAGCTGGCCGTCTCGTCTGAGAGCTCCGTCCCCACCACCTCCCACCCGCGGTTGCGCAGCTCGGTCAGCAGGTAGCCGCGGCCGCAACCGATGTCGAGCACGCGTCCCGGTGCTCCGCCATTGCGTCGTAGCAGCTCATGGCATCGTGAGCGATAGACCATTCCAAGCAGCCGCTCGAGGTCGAAACGGTACCGCGGGGAGTCTGGGTGGTACCCGGCTGGGTAGTAGCCGCCCAGCGCGTCAGGCGATGGCGGCGGCACCGTGCGCGCCAAGTCGCACCGGACGCAACGCTCCACCCGGAACGGCTCTCCAGTGACGTAATCGACGGCCCGACCGATCACCACCAGGTTCTGCTGATGGGTGCAGGCAACCATAAGGGTCGAGTTTAGAATCACAGCCCAATGAGCCAGCTCCAGCAATCGGCGTCCGAGCTGTATCTCGACCTCCTCAAGGGTTGCCTGACCCGCACCCTGTTCGAGACAACCTCGGCGGCCGCCTCGTCGACAAGAATGCGAAGGGCCTGGGGGGAGGTTGCCAAGAGGCTCAGACCGCGACTCGTCCCGGTCTACACCGCAGCGCTGAAGCGCGTGCCCCAGGACAGTGCCACCGCCCGGGCGGTGATGCCATCCGTCCACCGCGGCCTCCATCGCCTTGCCTCGGCCGGGGCCGACGCCAGCGCCGAGGGCCGGACGTGGCCGGCCGAGGCTGAGACCATGATCGGCCTTGCTCGGCTTGACAACCTGCAGGCCTGCATCGAGACCATCATTCGCGACGAGATCCCTGGCGATCTCCTGGAAGCCGGGGTCTGGCGCGGCGGAGCCACCATCCTCATGCGCGGCGCCCTTGCCGCGTACGGCGACCAGCAACGTTCGGTCTGGGCGGCAGACTCATTCGCAGGCCTGCCCAAGCCAAGGCCCGATGAGTACCAGGAGGACGCCGGCGACCAGCAATGGGCGCTGAGCGAATTGGCTGTCGCACTGGACGAGGTGAAGCGCAACTTCGACCGGTACGGGCTCCTCGACGATCGCGTGAAGTTCCTGCCCGGGTGGTTCCACAAGACCCTCCCCAATGCCCCGATCGAATCGCTGTCCTTGCTCCGCCTAGATGGGGACATGTACGAGTCCACCATCGTGACGCTGGAGGCCCTGTACCCACGGCTGAGCCCGGGCGGCTTTGTGATCGTGGACGACTACGGGGCGCTGCTACCCTGCCGCGCAGCTGTCGATGACTACCGACGAGCGCACGACGTGGACGAGCCGATCCAGCAAATCGATTGGAGCGGCATCTTCTGGCGCCGGTCGCCCGGCGCCGCCTCAGCATCTGTTGCCAGGTCGTCGACCGGCCAAGCGACCTGAGGCTTAAATACAGACAACAGGCACCAGCTGCGGGACTGCTGAAGGGACGTTTGCAAGACCGCGAGGAGGACCTGGATGCCTGTTGTCTGGCGATGAAGGCTTTCCGACCTGGATGGTTGCCCACCCACATCTTGTGCCTCGCACGAAACGTTACCCCAGCATATTGCGCTTGTCAAGGGCGGATATCGGAGCTTGTCGCTATCAGGCAGCCGCCACCAGCTCGATCCCGAGGGCGCTCTCGAAGCCGTGCACCAGGCGCGCGACCAGGGCCTCGCGAGGCGGTACCGACGGCATCAGCTCGGCGAGGCTGACCGACATCGGCAGCAGGGCGCGGGCCGCCGCGTCGCGCATCAGGCCCGGCAGCTCGGCCTGGCGATCGGTCAGCAGGAGGCTGCCGTGCTGCAGGAACGCGCCCCGGCTGCGCCACTGGGCGCTGGCCACGAGCTTGCGGCCGCCCACCAGCACCTCCTCCGCGGACGCCGAGGCGAAGCACACTGATGTCAGCCCGGCGGCGGGGCGCGGCTCGCAGGGAGCACCCTCGCCCTCGATGCCGAGGTCGCGCAATCCCGAGAGGAAGGCCTCGGTGAGGGCGTGGTAGGTGGCCATCAGCGTCCCCCCCACCAGCGGGTCCTGCTGCGAGGCCACCACGGAGTAGGTGACCTCGTCGTCATGGAGCAGCGCCTGGCCGCCAGTCGGCCGCCGCACCACGTCAAGCCCGGCAGCGCGGACGGCGTCCAGGTCGAGGATCTCCTCCCTCTGGCCCAGGCCCAGGGATATGCACGCGGGCGCCCACCCGTAGAACCGCAGGGTGGGGCCGCGCCGCCCGGCCACGAGCTCGTCCAGGAGCGCGCGGTCCCGGGCCATGTTCTCCGCACCCAACATGGGCTCGTCGACCAGCAGCTCCCAGCGGGGGCGCAGGATGGCGCCGGTCAGGCGGCGCTCAGACGTTGAAACGGAAGATGGTGGTGTCGCCATCCTGGAAAACGTACTCCCTACCCTCAATACGCACCTTGCCCACCGCTTTGGCCCCCGCCCAGCTGCCCGCCGCCACGAGGTCCTCCCAGCCCACGACCTCGGCCTTGATGAAGCCGCGCTCGAAGTCGCCGTGGATCACCGCCGCGGCCTGGGGAGCCCGGGTGCCGCGCCGGATCGTCCAGGCGCGGACCTCGTCCTCACCGGCGGTGAGGAAGGTGATCAGCCCCAGCAGCTCGTACGCCTCCCGCGCCAGCCGGTCGAGCCCGGACTCCCGCAGGCCGAGGGACGCCAGGAACTCGGCCGCCTCGGCAGGCTCCAGGTCGCGCAGCTCGGACTCGATCCTGGCGGAGATCGGGAGCCAGCGCGATCCCTCCTCGGCGGCGATCGCAGCGACGGCTTCGAGGTGGGGACCACCCTCCTCGCCGGCCTGGTCCTCGCCGACGTTGGCTATGTAGATCACCGGCTTCAGGGTCAGCAGGCTCAGTTCGCGGAGGAGCCCGCGCTCCTCGTCGTTGAGACCGACGCGGCGGGCGGGCACGGCCCTGTCCAGCGCCGCCTCGACCTTCTCGAGCACCGCCAGCTCCTCGGCGGCGCCCTTCTGGCCCTGCCTGGCCAGCTTGGCGGTGCGCTCCAGCCGCCGTCGCACCGTCTCGAGGTCGGCCAGCATGAGCTCGTAGTCCACGGTGGCGATGTCGGCGCCCGGGTCGATCCGACCGCCGACGTGGGTGACGTTGGGGTCCTCGAAGGCGCGGGCGACCATCGCGATCGCGTCGCACTCACGGATGTGGGCGAGGAACTGGTTGCCGAGGCCCTCGCCCTCGGAGGCCCCCTTCACGAGGCCCGCGATGTCCACGAAGGTCACGGTCGCCGGCACGACGCTGGGCGGCTTGAACAGGTCGGCCAGCCGCTGCAGCCGTGGGTCGGGCACCTCCACCACGCCGGTGTTGGGGTCGATCGTGGCAAAGGGGTAGTTGGCCACCAGCGCCCCGGCGCGGGTCATCGCGTTGAACAGCGTCGACTTGCCGACGTTGGGCATCCCTACGATGCCGATCGTCAATCCCACCTACGTCTCCGGGGCTTCGGTGGCAGGGTCGGGCTCGGGCAGGACCTCGCTGACCCGGGCGGCGAAGCGCGCGCGCTCGATGAAGATCTTGGCGCCGCACTGGATGCAGAAGAGGCGGACGTCGGCGCCGACGGAGGCGACGATAAACGCGTCGGTTCCGCATGCGTGCGGCCGGCGGAGCCGGACCCGCATCCCCGCGATGGGCCGAAGGCGCTCGGCGCTCAAGCCGCCGCCACGGCCTACGCCTGGTCCAGCTGGTACGCCTTGTGCAGCGCGCGCACGGCCTCGGCGACGCGGTCGCGCGCGACGATGCAGGTGATCCGGATCTCGCTGGTGGAGATCATCTCGATGTTGATCCCAGCATCCGCGAGCGCCTTGAACATCCGCGCCGCGATCCCGGGCTGGCCCAGCATCCCGGTGCCGACGATCGACACCTTGGCCACCTTCGCGTCGCTGGCCACCCCCGCGGCGCGGATCTTCTTGCTCACCCGGCCCACGATCGTCTCCGCCTGGGCGAGGTCGCCAGAGGCCACCGTGAACGAGAGGTCGGTGACGCCGTCGCGGGACACGTTCTGGATGATCACGTCAACGCTGATGCCCGCCTCGGAGAGCGGGGTGAAGATGGACGCCGCGATCCCGGGCTGGTCGGGCACGCCGATGAGGGTCAGCTTGGCAACCTTCTCCTCCGCCGCGATGCCGCGGACACGCTTCTTCTGCTCCATACGGGGGCTCCGAGTGATGAGGGTACCCGGCCCATCGTCGAAGCTGCCCCGTACCCGGACCGGCAGGTCGTACAGCTCCGCGATCTCGACGGCGCGCGGGTGCATGACCTGGGCGCCAAGCGCCGCGAGCTCGATCATCTCGTCATAGCTGATCCCGGCGAGCAGCCGGGCGCGGCTGACGATCCGCGGGTCGGCGGTGTAGATGCCCTTCACGTCGGTGTTGATCTCGCACTCGCGGGCCTCCAGCGCCGCGGCCAGCGCCACCGCCGTGGTGTCCGACCCGCCGCGTCCGAGGGTGGTGGTGTCGAGCGCCTCGTTGACCCCCTGGAAGCCCGCCACCACCACGGTCCGGCCGGCCTTGAGCTCGGCGATGACGCGGGTGGGGACCACATCGAGGATGTGGGCCCGGGTGTGCGAGTGACTGGTGCGGATCCCGGCCTGCGCCCCGGACAGCGACAGCGCGGCGACGCCGAGGTCGTCCAGGGCCATCGCCAGGAGCGGCGCGGTCACCGTTTCGCCCGCGGACAGCAGGGTGTCCATCTCCCGCTCCGCGGGGCGCCGCGACACCTGGTGCGCCAGGGAGTGCAGTCGGTCGGTGGTGTCGCCCATCGCGGACACCACCACCACGACGCCGCCGCGATGGCGCCGGCTGGCGGCCACCCGTTGTGCCACCTTGCGGATGCGCGCCGGGGTGGAGACCGAGGTGCCGCCGTACTTCTGCACCAGCGGGCGACCCACCAGGCCCGCGCTGGTGGAGGTCATCGCAGCAGGGGCACGCCGCTGGGGTCGTGGGGCAGCGACGCGAAGTCGGCGCCCCGGACGCGCGCGTCGAGGACCACGCCGCGGCCCTCCAGGCCGAAGCCCGCGCCGGCCTTGACCATGGCGTCAGCGATCGTCTGGCCCCGGCCACGCGTCTCGCGCGGGTACAGAGCCAGGATCGTGGGGCCGGCGCCGCTCAGGAAGGCGCCCAGCGAGCCCGCCATCATCGCCGCGCCGATGATGCTGTCGAGCCCGGGCACCAGCTCGGCACGATAGGGCTGGTGGAGGCGGTCCTGGGTGGCCAGCGCCAGGTCCTCGAACCGGCTCTCCTGGAGCGCGGAGATGAAGAGCGCCAGCCGCGCGAGGTTGCTGGTCACCTCATCCCGCGGGTACTCGGCCGGCAGGACCTCGCGAGCTGACTCGGTCGAGACCAGCAGCTCGGGGATGAACAGCGCGCACCCCAGCGCCGGCGGCCAGGGCAGGCGGCGGGCGACGTGCCGGCCACCCGTCTCCGGGATCACCAGGTTGAGACCGCCACGCATCGCCGCGGTCGTGTTGTCGGCATGGCCCTCCAGGGAGCTGGCGAGGTCAAGCAGGCGCTCGTCGTCCATCTGGTAGCCCGAGACGTACCGCGCCGCGAGGAGCGCGCCGACGATGGTCGCGGCGCTGCTGCCCAGGCCGCGCGCCAGCGGGATGTGGTTCTGCTCGCGGATCAGCAGCCCGCCCGGCTGGTAGCCGGCCAGGGTGAAGAACGTGTTCATCGTCGTGTAGAAGAGGTTGTCGTAGTCGGTCGGGACCGACCCGGCGCCCTCGCCGAAGACCTCGATGCGAAGCTCCGTCTCCATCTCCCACACGTCGTACGTGTTGACCAGCTCGAGAGCCAGCGCCAGGACATCGAACCCCGGCCCCAGGTTGGCCGAGCTGGCGGGCACGCTCACGCGGACGCCGGGCTTGCGGCTGGGGGTGTAGGCGCCCTCCGGGGGCTTGGGCCGGGGGCTCACAGCTTCAGCGCCTTGGCGATCGCCCGCGCGTCGGCGGGTAGCTGCAGGGGCGCGAGCAGGTGCTCCTCGGTGGCCGCGGGGTCCTTCAGCCCGGTGCCCGTCAGCACGCAGACCACTCGGGCATCGTTGGGGACGCGCCCCCCCCGGGCCATCTTCGCCAGCAGGGCCAGCGAGGCGCTGCTGGCCGGCTCCGCGAAGATGCCCTCGGCCCCCGCCAGCAGGCGCTGGGCGGAGAGGATCTCGCCGTCGCTGACCGCCTCGATCGCACCCCCACTCTCGTCGCGAGCGCTGGTGGCCTGCTCCCAAGACGCCGGGTTGCCGATGCGGATCGCCGAGGCGATGGTGGTGGGGTTGGCCACCGGCCGGCCGTGGACGATCGGGGCGGCGCCCTCGGCCTGCGCGCCTACCATGCGGGGTAGCTGGGTGCTGAGTCCGGCATCGTGGTACTCCTTGAAGCCCTTCCAGTAGGCCGTGATGTTACCCGCGTTACCGACCGGGATGAACAGCATGTCGGGTGCGTCGCCGAGGTCCTCGACCACCTCGAACGCCGCAGTCTTCTGGCCCTCGATCCGGAAGGGGTTCACGGAGTTGACCAGCGCCACGCCCTCGCGTGCGCTGAGAAGGCGGACGCACTCGAGGGCGTCGTCGAAGTTGCCATCTACCGCCACCACCCGCGCGCCGTAGACCTGGGCCTGGACCAGCTTGCTGGGCGCGATCTTGCCCTTCGGCACGAGGACGACGCAGCGCAGCCCGAAGCGGCCGGCGTAGGCCGCCGCGCTGGCGGAGGTGTTCCCTGTGCTGGCGCACATCAGGGTACGGCTCCCGGCCTCCATCGCCTTGGCCACCGCCACGACCATGCCGCGGTCCTTGAAGGACCCCGTGGGGTTGAGGCCCTCGAACTTGAAGTACAGCTCGTCGATGCCCAGCTGCGGGCCGATGTTGATGGAGCGGATCAGTGGCGTGCCACCCTCGTTGAGACTGATCCGGGGGGTCTTGTCAGTCAGCGGCAGGCGGTCCCCATAGCGATCGATGACGCCGCCCTGGGGGACACCGGGACCGCCGGTGCGCGCCTGCCGTGCGGGCCTGCGCTGGGCAGCGCTCATTGCACGCGGAGGAACGCGCGAACGCCGCGTACGCAGTCGAGCGCCTCGATCCTCCCCCGCGCCGCCTGGTGCACACTCTCGATCGCCGGGTGGGTGAGGATCACCAGTTCGGCGCTGGCATCGGTGGCGTCGGTGCTCTTCTGGTTGATCGAGTCGATCGAGATCTCCTCCTCGCCGAACACCTTCGTTATGTCGGCCAGCACCCCCGGGCGGTCCTCCACCTCCATGCGGTAGTAGGCCCGGGTGACCACGTCGTCAAAGGCGCGGCGCGGGTAGTTGCGGTCGAACCACATCGGGATGCGGTTGACCACGCCCTTGCGCATCGAGTGGACCAGGTCGATGAGGTCGCCCACGACAGCGCTGGCCGTGGGCCGACCACCGGCGCCCTGGCCGTACAGCAGTACCGTGCCCACCAGGTCGCCGTCGACGACGACCGCGTTGTAGCTGCCCGCGACCCGCGACAGAAGGTGGGTCAGCGGGATCAGGGTGGGGTGGACGTGGAGCTCCACCGCACCGTCGCGCTTGCGCCCCTCGGCCAGCAGCTTGATCGCGTAGCCCATCTCGGCGGCGTAGCCGAAGTCCCGCGGGTGGAGGCCGCTGATGCCCTCGCGGTACACGTCCTCCGGGCGGAAGCGGGAGCTGAAGGCGATCGACGCCATGATCGCCAGCTTGTACACGGAGTCGTGGCCGTCGACGTCCGACGCCGGGTCGGCCTCCGCGAACCCGAGACCCTGCGCCTCCGCGAGCGCATCGTCGTACGAGCGGCCGCTCGCCATACCGTCGAGGATGTAGTTGGTGGTGCCGTTGATGATCGCCTCGATCGAGTTGATCTCGTTGGCGAGGAGGTCGATCTTGAAGGTGGAGATCAGGGGGATGCCGCCGCCGACGGCCGCCTCGAAGTAGATGTCGACGCTGTTGGCCAGCGCCAGCTCCAGCAGCTCCGGGCCGTACTTGGCCATCACCTCCTTGTTGGCGGTGACGATGTGCTTGCCCGCCTCGATCGCTCGCCGGAGGTAGTCGTGGGCGGGCTCGTCGCCGCCCAACACCTCGACCACGATGCTCACCTCGGGGTCGTCGATGACCTGCGCCACGTCGGTGGTGAGCGGGGCGCTCGGCCGGTAAGCGCGCTCGCGGTCCTCGTCGCGCACCAGGACGCGCCGCAGGCACAGCTCGATGCCGGTCCTGCGCTGGACCATCTCATTTGCCTGCTCGAGGCGCTCGGCGACCTGCGAGCCGACCGTGCCAAGCCCCAGCAGGCCAACGCCGTATCGCGTGGCCTCGGGCATAGTGGGCGAATTCTAGAGGAGGGCCGCTCGCTAGCCCCGCCGTGGGAAGCGGAACCAGCCCCCGGTGGCGCGCACGGTGTCGAAGTCGTTCAGGCGCACCACCCCGCGCGAGGTGAGGGCCGCGCAGTCCTCCGGGTCGAGGACGAGCCGCGACGGCGACCGTCCCTGCAGCGCCATCGCCAGGGTCGGCTTGGACCAGTGTTCCGCGGCGGTATTCGGCATCGCGACGGCCGCTGTCCCCACGCAGGATCCCGGCGCCGCGTCGAGCTCCGCGAGCAGGCGGGCGGTGACCGACGACCAGCTGATGCTCTGGGCCACGAGCACCGCCATGAACACCAGGCCGGAGGCGTTGACCAGCAGGCGGCGGTCAGCGTCGAGCATCGGCGCGGCCGCGTCCCGGCCGCGCCGCCACCAGTCCAGCACCATCAGGCCCACCAGCGGCGCCTCGAAGCTGATCGCGCGGTCCCTGTAGTCCAGCGCCCCCGACCAGGCGCGAGGGTCCCACGCCCACAGCGCCATGGCGACGAAGGCCACCGCCAGCGGCGCCAGCGGCAGCAGGCGCCGCACCCCGGGGGTGCCGAGGCCCCGCGGTAGCGGCAGGATCAGCAGCACGCCCGCGGCCCACGCCCCGAGGACCCCCACCAGGGCCTTCCCACGGAGGCTGAGGAACTGGGCGACGACCGCGCCCAGCTCCGTCGGGTGCTGCTGGAAGTCGACCTGGAACAGGAAGCGCCGCCCCGCTGCCAGCAGGACCAGGGCGCCGGCCCACAGGAGCAGGGTGCGGCGGCGGGTCGGGTCACGCAGCGACAGCACGACGGCCATCGCTGCGACGATCAGGAAAAGGTAGGCCGCCACCGCGGAAAGGAAGAAGATCGCCGCCACGGCGGGGACCAGGATGGGCAGGAGGCGGCGGTCGATGCCCACCACCGTCGCCACGAACAGGATCCATGCGAGCAGGTAGGCGTCCACCGTTTCGCTCACCTGGAAGAAGACCGCTGGCAGCATCGCCACCGCAACGCCCAGGACGGGCCACACCAGCAGCCCCGGCGCGCGGCGGCGCACCACCAGCCAGCAGCCGCCGACACTGAGCAGCGGGACGGCCGCCAGAGGCGCCCCGAAGGCGACCCGAAGAACGTCGATGTTGTCGGTGAGCCGTACCGCCGCCAGCACGGGCAACTGAAGGACAACCGATGTGTAGCGCTCAAAGATGACCACCGGCTGGCCGTGGTCCAGCAGGTTGAAGAAGTAGTAGGAGCCGTCCCAGGTCAGCGCCGCACCAACCCAGGTCGTGACGGCAAGCGCGACCGCCATGGCGGCGAAGAGCAGCCTCGGCGCGCGTTCCCCGGGGGCGACCCCAACGGCCCCGGCACCGGCAGCGGGCATAGCGGGGAAGTCTAGGCCAAAATGGCCCAGTGAGCGACGGGCGTGGCCTTGTCGTCTCGGGCTCCATCGCCCAGGACTTCGTCGTGTCGCCGGCGTGCACCCTCGACGGCGACCTGGGCGGCTCGGCGACCTACGCGGCGCTGGCGGCGCGCCACTTCGGCCCGGTCGCCGTTGTCGGCTGCGTGGGGGCTGACCGCGCGACGGAGCTGCGCCAGGTGCTGGACTTCGCGGACCTCGAGCGGCTGTCGGTGACCGATGCTCCGACCTACACCTGGCGCGCCCGGCGGGCGAGCGCGGGGGCCGACGCCGAGACGCTAGAGCGGTTCGCCGGGGGCTACGAGGGCTACCGGCCGCAACCCCTCGACCGGGCGGGGCCTCCGAGCATCGTGTTCCTGGGCAGCTGCGACCCCGACGTCCAGCTCGCCGTCGCGGCCAGCGCGCCACCCGGGAGCCTGCTGGCGGTGGACACGATGGACGTCTTCATCGAGCAGCAGCGCAGGGAGGTCGAGCGGGTCGTGGGCAGGAGCGTGCTGCTGTTCGCGACAGAGCGAGAGCTCGAGCTGCTCACCGGCACCCGCGGCGTGGCCGCCGCGGCAACCCAGGCGCTCGATGCGTTCGGCCTCCGCGCCGTGGTGATCAAGCGCGGCGCGGGAGGCACCATCCTGTGGACGGCCGACCAGCACCGGCGCCTGCCCGCCCCCGCGGTCGAGGTCGTGGACCCCACCGGGGCGGGCGACACAGTCGCGGGAGCGATGCTCGGTCGTCTCGCGGAGATCGGCGGCGACGCGCCGCTGGCCGCGGCCACGCTGGTCGAGGCGCTGCAGTGGGGGATGGTGGCGGCAGCCCGGGCCATATCCGCCCCGGGGCTGCGGGGAAGCACGGCGACATCGCGCGACGACCTCGCCGCCGACATCGTGGAGTACTCAGCGCGGATCGCGCTGTCAGCGTTCCCCCGTCCAGGGAAAGCCGGGCAGGCCTGACGCCAGCAGCAGCAGCGTCAGCACGATCACCGCACCGATGGTCAGACCGCCGACGATGTTGGCAAACCGGCCATTGACGAAGCGGCCCATCACCCGGCGGTCGTTGATCAGGACGAACATGAAGACGAGGATGGCCGGCAGGATCACGCCGTTGACGTCCTGGCTGACCAGGGTCACGGCGGTGAGCGGGATGCCCGGCGCCAGGATCGCGACGGCGCCGATGACGATCAGCCCGGTGAAGATGACGAAGAACGCAGGCGCTTCCCGCACCGTCCGCCCCACGCCGCGCTCCCAGCCAAAGGCCTCGGTCACCGCGTAGGCGGTGGACAGCGGCAGGAGCGACGCAGCCAGCAGCGACGCCCCCGCGAGCCCGGCGACGAACAGCGCGGTGGCGAATTGACCTGCCACAGGCGCCAGCGCCTGGGCGGCGTCGCGGGCGTCGACGACGTCGTGGTGACCGCGGCTGAAGAGCGTCACGGCGGTGGCGACGATGATGAAGAAGGCCACCACGTCGGTGAAGATCGAGCCGAAGAACACGTCCGCGCGAGCGTACTGGAGCTGGCTCTCGCGCAGCCCCTTGTCCACCACCGACGCCTGCAGGTAGAACTGCATCCAGGGAGTGATGGTGGTGCCCACCATCGCCACCGCGAACAGCAGGTAGGTGGTGCTCATCTCGACATGGGGGCGGGCGACGTGGGCGACGATCTCGCCCCACGGGGGCTGCACCACCAGGCCTGACACGACGTAGGTCAGGTACACCAGGCTGAAGAACAGGAACACCTTCTCCACCGTCGCGTAGGAGCCGCGCACGACCACGAACCAGACCAGCACCGCGGCGAGGGGCACCGTGATGTAGCGCGTCACCCCGAACGCCTCGCCGGCCAGCGCGATGCCGGCGAACTCTGCGATCACCGTGGCGATGTTGGCCACCAGCAGGAGCGCCATCGCGAACACCGTCACGCGCACGCCAAACCGCTCCCGGATGAGGTCGGCCAGCCCCTTGCCGCTGACAACGCCGAGGCGCGCGATGAACTCCTGCACCACCAGGAGCGCGATGGTGATCACCACCAGCAGCCAGATCATGTCGAAGCCGTACCGGGCCCCGGCGGCGGAGTAGGTGAAGATGCCGCCGGCGTCGTTGTCGGCGTTGGAGGTGATCAGCCCCGGGCCGAGGATGCCCAGGAACAGGACCAGCTGGGTCCTACGCCGGCGCAGCGCCCTCCGCGCGCCCGACGCGGCCGATCTCGCCCGTGGCGGGACGCGGACTGGGAGGTTCACCCTTCTTCACCATCAGCCGAAGATCCTCGGCAGGCGGCGGCGCCCGCTGCCCGACAGCACAGTGTCCATGACGTCGTCCACTGTAACGATGCCCTCGAGGTGGTTGTCGACATCGACCACCGGTACGGCCAGGAGGTTGTACTTGCGGATCACCTCCGCCACCTCGCCGTGGCTTGCGTCGAGCGCGACGGTGATCACCTTGGTGGTCATGATCTCGGCGATCGGCGTCTCCGGGCGGGCCACGATCAGGTCGCGCAGGGAGAGAACGCCGACGAGGTTCTCGGGACGGTCCACGACGAAGACGTAGTAGACGGACTCGGCGTCGGGCTCCAGCTCCCGCAGCCGGTCGATGGCCCCGGCGGCGGTGAGGTCGCGCTGCACGGTCACGTACTCGGTGGTCATCAGCCCTCCGGCCGTGTCCTCCTCATACGCGAGCAGCTCCTCCACCTCCTCGGCCTCGTCCTGCTCCATCTTGTCCAGCAGTGCCTCGGCGCGTTCCTCGGGCAGGTCGGCGAGCAGGTCGGCGGCCTCGTCGGGGTCCATCTCCTCGAGGATGTCGGCGGCGCGCTCGGGGTCGAGCCGCTCGATCACCTCCACCTGGTCCTCGGGGTCCATCTCCTCGAGCGCGTCGGCCGCGACCTCGTCCGTCAGGCTGGCGAAGATGGCGTCGCGCTGGCGGACACTGAGGCGATCGACCACCTCGGCAATGTCCGCGGGGTGCATCTTGGCGACCTTCTGGTGAGAGATCCGCAGCTTCACCGACTCAAGGTCGGATGCCACGGGGTCGACCGCGTCCCAGGCGATCAGCTTCTGGGCCCAATCGCGTCGGGCCAGGTGGGCCATGGACTTGCCGAGGTCCTCCAGCCCGATTCGGCGGAGCAGGCCCCGGCCGCCGATGTCGACGCCCACGAGCAGCAGCTGGCCGGCGGCCGGTGAGAGCTGGAGGTCGTTGACCCGCACCACGCGGCGGCCATCGGTGTCGACGATCTGCTTGTCGAGGATGTCGCGCGCCAGCCACACCGCGTCCTCGGGCGCCGTGTCGAGCTCGAGGTCGGCGCGCGAGACCTTCAGTGACAGCTCGCGCCCCTCAAAGGAGCGCACGTGGCTCCAGGGAAACACCCGGCGCGGACCGTTGCGAACAACAACCTGGCTGACCACCGGGAAAGGGTCAACGATCCGCACGATTAGGTCGCCGACACGGCCGATGCGGCGCTGGCCGTTGTCGATGATCTCAGCGCGGAGGAAGTCGCTGAGGAAGATCAAGGCCGCGCCGCAACGCCGAGGATGTGAGGTGCGAGGTGCGACGGGATGCCAAAGGGCTTCACCGCCAGGTGGCGCAGGCTGACCATCTCGAAGCCGGCGTCGCGAATCGCGTTCGCGGTGTCCCGGCCGCAGTGGCACCCCCCGGCGACCAGCGGCCACAGGGTCGCGTCCATGCCGTGCTGTATCGCGCGCAGCACCCCGCCCCTCGCCGCCACGTGCTCGTAGAAATGCAGCTGTCCGCCTGGCCGCAGCACACGGCTGACCTCGGCGAGCGCCGTCGCCGGGTCCTGCACCGAGCACATCACCAGCGACAGGACGGCCGCGTCGAACTCGCCGTTCTCCGCCGGTAGCCGCTCCGCAACCCCGGGCACCACCCGTACGGGCACGTCGACCTTCGCCGCGGCCTTGGTGGCCTCGCCGCGGAAGTGCGCCTCCGGCTCGACCGCCACCACCTCCGTGACCTCGGGCGGGTAGAAGGCGAAGTTCACGCCCGCGCCGCAACCGACCTCGATGACCCGCCCCGCCAGCCCCTCGGCCAGCACGCGGCGGTCCTCCTTCTCGATCTCGGTCAGCCACGTGGACCCGGCGCTGAAGATGCGCGCGAACACCGGATGCCGGATCTCGTCCGCGGGGGTTGAGTCGCTCGTCCTGATGGCCAAGTCTCTGAGGTTACAGCCCTGCCATACGGCGGGTCGATAATTCCAGGATGTCCCGCCCGCCCCTCCAGGATGCCTTTGGGAGGGTGGCGCGCGACCTTCGCGTCTCGGTGACCGACCGCTGCAACTTCCGCTGCCTCTACTGCATGCCGGAAGAGGGGCTGCGCTGGCTTCCTCGCGACGAGGTGCTGAGCTTCGAGGAGATCCTGCGCGTCGTCCGGTTGCTGGTCGGGTGCGGCATCGACACGGTTCGCATCACGGGTGGGGAGCCCCTGGTTCGGAACGGGGTGGAGGACCTCGTCGGCATGATCGCGACGGAGATGCCCAGGGTCGACCTGTCGATGACGACGAACGGCTATCGCCTGGCGCAGAAGGCGCCGGCGCTGGCGGCCAACGGGCTGCGGCGGGTCAACGTGAGCCTGGACTCGCTGAGGCCGGCTCGGTTCCACGCGATCACACGCCGCGAGGGCATGGAGACTGTGCTCGACGGGATTGCGGCCGCGGCGGCCGCGGGGCTGAAGCCGGTGAAGGTGAACGCGGTGATGGTTCGCGGCGTAAACGACGACGAGGCGGTGGACTTCGCGAGACTGGCGCGCGAGAACGACTACCACGTGCGCTTCATCGAGTTCATGCCGCTGGACGCCGGCCACGGCTGGAGTCGCCAGCAGGTGGTGCCGGCCGCCGAGCTGCTCGCCGGTATCGAAGCGGTGTTTCCGCTGCGCCCGGTCCAGGCCCGGGGACCCGAGCCGGCGGCGACCTACGAGTTCGCTGACGGCGCCGCCGGCAGCGTCGGGGTGATCGCGTCCGTAACCGAGCCCTTCTGCGGCAGCTGCGACCGGCTCCGCCTGACGGCCGACGGCCACCTGCGAACCTGCCTGTTCGCCCTCGACGCGCACGATCTCAAGACGCCCCTGCGCGCCGGCGCATCGGACGCGGAGCTCGACGAGATCATCCGCGGCGCCGTCACGGCCAAGTGGGCGGGGCACCGAATCAACGCCAGTGACTTCGCCGCCCCGGGCCGTTCGATGTCGCAGATCGGCGGCTGAGGCGGGGCCAAACTCGGGAGCCTGGCCGCGCGGGATCGGTTTTGAACTCGGCCTGAATTGCGGAAGGCGGCTTGCATTCCCCCTAGGCCACGTTTAGAATCAGGCCGGTTCCGAATACGGATCGTATTGGAGCGATTTGAGGGGCTGCGGGTGAAGCGACCCGCCACACCGGCACCCGCCCGAGTTGCGGCACAAGGATCTACAAGATCGGGAGCGTGACAAATGGCTGAAGGATATTGCCTCAAGTGCAAGCAGAAGCGGGAGATGAACGACCCGCAGGCGATCACGATGAAGAACGGCAAGCCGGCCACGACCGGCACGTGCCCGGTCTGCGGCACCAAGATCTACAAGATCGGGAAGTCCTAGTCCACCTGGCCGCCTGAGAGGCGGTCTTCGAGTTCCGGGAGGCCGGGGATCTGATCCCCGGCCTCTCTCTTTTTCAGCCCGAGCTGGCGGCGAAGCCCACGACCACTGCGATCGGCCCCGCGAAGCTGAAGTCGCGCGACTGCCCGTCGGGGTACGTCGTGCGGACAACGTATTCCACCCGCACCAGGTACGGTTCCGCGCCGCCCGTTCCGATGCGGTCCGGGTGGTCCCATTGCTGCACGATGGGGGTGCCCGCGGGCGCCTCCGCTCCCACAGCCGACACCTGACCCGGCGGACCATCCGGGCTGCCGGACGTCAGCTTCCAGCTGCGCACCACGGTGTGCCCGGCGCCGGCCGGCCGGCCGTTCAGCGTCATCTGTCCCTCTGTGTCGACGGCGGGGCGCACATAGAGGTACACCGGCGTGCCGCGCGGGACCTCGATGCGATCGGCGCCGCGCGCGTCCACGGCGGGAACCCCCGGCTCGAGCCGGGGTGAAACCGCCGCATGGGTCGCCGGGGGCTGGTGGGCGACCACCGGCGCAACAACGGTTACGCCACTCGCGTCGTTCGAGACGTCAACCATGAATGGCTCATCCAGCAGGAAGATGTCGCCGGTGGCCTCGTTGAAATCAGCCACCTGTGCGATGCCGGCGACGTGGGCGGTGACGCGCGGCTTCACCTGGGCCGCCTGGAGGTACCGGTGCTCGACGCTGAGCGCCTCTGCGCCCCCCGGCTTCGTGTCCTGCCTACCGTCGCCGTAGTCGATCGACCACGCGGTCACCCGCCATGCCGTCGGGTCTATGGCGATGCTCAGCGTCTGGTCTGCGATCGTGATGAAGTCGTCGGCGATCGCGGCGTTGATGTGTGTCGGCTGCCCCGGCAGGAACACGTTCGGGTTGAGACTCACATCCAGCGCGTACACGACGGAGGCGCGCGCCAGCCGGTGGAGGCCGGCCGCCACCTCGCGCGGGTGCGTGTACACGAGGGCCCCGGTGTAGTCCTGTGTCTTGTCGACCAGGGTTCCATCGGAGCAGTTCCGCATCTTGACGTTGTAGATCACCATGTCCTCGTCCCGCACCCCGGCGCTGTAGTCCGCGTAGTAGGGCACCGGGCAGGTCGCAAACCTGCGGCTTGGCACAGTCCGTTGGCCCTGGGACGTCTTCGCTTCGAAGTACACGAACGACACCCCATGTTCCCCAGCCACTGCATGCTGACTGAAGGCAACGTCGCTCTTCTCGAACGCATGCGCTGGCGCCCAGGGCACAAGCACGACGATCCAAGCGACGAGCACTGCGCGCTTAGCCAACGTTGTCCTCGAGCAGTTGTCGATCACTGACCAGCCAGCGTTCATCTCGACGCACAAGGGTCATCCGGTAGCGACCCTTGCTCGTGGTCATGTCGGGTTCAAGGGCAGCACCGCTCCCGGCGTCAATGTCATGGCCGGTCGCCCAGAACAGGTAGACGGCCGCTGCTTCTGTCCCGCTGACCTTGATATCCCAGTCCGAAAAGAAGTTCTGAGTTGTCACGCTTCGCCTCCCTTTCGCCGTCTGGGAGGCTATGAAGGCTCGGAAGTTTACGCTCGCCAGCGAGTCGTGCCCAGTCGTCGACGCATCGACGATGTCGCCATTGCCAGATTCCCGGCCACTGGCCTCCAGCTCGTAGTAGTGGCGCACAGCCAAGGTCACCTGATCAAGGTTGCTGGTCGTCGGCGTTGGAGAAGGAGAGGTCGGTTGCCCCGTCGTCCGAAGCCGGGTTAGCCCCAACGCGACAAGGATTCCCGCGACCAAAAGCACCAGTACCAGCGCCGGGATCCATATACGAACTGTCTTTTGCACCCCGCCTACCGTCCCACTCCTCGTGCGGCAGCTAGAACGTGGCGAGGTGGCCGCACTGAATCCCGGAAAGTTCAGTAACCATTCTAGTCCCTGAGGATCAGGCCTGTCTATTTGCCTAGGCCTAGGATCGACCCTTCGTTCCCCCCAAGCTCGGGTACGAGCCCAGGAACATGAGTTGTTCGCTCTTGCTCCGAGCCCCTTCGAGCGCAGCTTCGATCACGGGATCTGAATGGTGCCCTTCAAGATCGATGAGAAAGAAGTACTTACCCAACCCGCTCCTGGTTGGTCGCGATTCGATCTTCGTGAGGTTGATGCCCCGGTTGGCGAACTCGCCAAGGATGGCCATTAGGCTGCCCGGACGATCCTCCGCAATGAGGCAGCAGATAGACGTCTTGTCGGCTCCGGTGGGCGGGACCGGGTCCGATGCAAGCACCACGAAACGGGTCTCGTTGTCATCGGTGTCTTGTATGTCTCGCGCCACCACCTCCATCCCGTACAGCGCCGCGCCCCGCTCGCTTCCAATCGCCGCCAGGTTGGAGGCGTGGACAAGGCTTTCGATGGCGGCTGAAGTGGAGAGGGCCGGCAGCATTTGAGCTTGAGGGAGCTCGCGCTGAAGGAAGTCGCGACATTGGGCTAACGCTGCCCCTACCGAGACAACACGCTCAATCTGACTAAGAGTCACCCCGGGGCGGGCAATGAGTTGGTGGCGCACGGAGAGATTGACCTCCCCGACAATCTGTGGGGCGGATCCGCTATGGATCAGGTGGTCCACCGTCACGTTGATCGATCCCTCGATGGCATTCTCGATAGGCACAACCGCGGCGTCGACCAAACCGCGCTCCGCAGCTGCGATCGCAGCAGGAATCTCAAGGAACGCGACCAGTTCCGCCATTGGGAACGTGATCCGAGCAGCTTCCTCGCTAAAACTGCCCGCAGGTCCGAGGTAGGCCACACGCTTCATGCCGGCCGATTATCGCTCTGGACCGGATGTTCGCTAGCGCACATACCCTTTGGTAGCCTTCGGCCGTGTCGAGATACATCGTCGATCTCATCAGCACGGGCGGGATCATCGCGATCTTCGTCACCATGGCCCTGGAGAGCGCCGGGGTGCCGATCTCCTCGGAAATTGTTGTCCCTCTTGGCGGCGCGTTGGCAAGTGGAGCGATCGGAGGCAATCATCTCGACTTCACCGCGGTGGTGGTGGCAGCCAGCCTGGGCAACCTCCTAGGATCGGTAGTGGCCTACTGGGTCACCAAACGTTATGGAGAGAGCATCATCCTGGGTCCTGGGCGTCGGCTGGGGCTCAGCGCGGGACACCTACGGTTGGCGCACCGCATCTTCGATAGGTGGGGGCTGGCTGCGGTTTTCGGTGGGCGTCTCTTGCCAGTGATCAGGACGTATATCTCGTTTCCAGCTGGACTCTCGGACATCAGGTTTGTACCGTTCGCCGTCGCTACCCTGCTCGGCGCCATACCCTGGAACTTCGCCTTGGCCTTCGCCGGCTTGAAGCTCGGCGAACACTATGAGACGGTCGGTGCGTATCTCGGTCCATTCACTATTCCGGCGGTGATCGTGGTTATCGCCCTGGTGGTGGTTGCCTACATCTATGGCAAACGCCTCGGGGAGGGGGACGAGGACAGCCAGGGACCTACATCTTCCTCAGCGACGGAGTAAGCGCCGCTGCCGAGCTGACGAGGACCATCACGCCACCCGAGGCCGCCAGGGCCAGATTCACCGATGAGGCTTGAAAGAAGCCCGACGTCACCAGCGAGGCGTAGCCAATCCCGACCAAAACGCCCAGTTGGACAACCGCGAACCGCGCCGCAAATACCCTGCCCCGAAACTCTGTGTCAGTCGATTCCTGAATGGCCGTGATCATCGGTATGAGATAGACCATATTGGCGACGCCAGCAGCTACAAAGAACACCATCGTCAAGATCAATTGAGTCGACAATGCCGCCAATACGGTGCAAATCCCCATCAGTAGCGCCCCCAGCACCATGAGCTGGCCACGCTGCCAACTCCCCAAGAAGCTGGTAAGGACCGCTCCAATAGTCGCGCCCACAGCGATGGACGCCTCGAGGAGAGCAAAGCCCGCATCACCAGCATGGAGATGATCGATCGCTAGCGGGACCATGAGAGGCAGGATCGCGGAACCAGAAGCGACCATCAAGAAACTGAATGGGAAGATAACTCGAAGCGCCGAACTGGTACGAATTTGGGAGAGACCCTCAGCGATCTCGCGCCGAACGCGCCTTACCGCTCCAGTCACCTTTCGCTCTAGCACCATCTCCGGGAACGGGATAGTCAGGAGCAGGCCAGCGGATATGACGAAGGTTGCGGCGTCGATCGAGAACACCAAAGGGACGCCACCTAGCAGGATGATCGCGCCGGCAGCCGCATAGCCCATGATCTCCGTCGCTCGCTCGGCGAAGTTCAGCGCAGCGTTTCCCGCCTGCAACAGGTGATAGGGCAGCAGCTCTGGCACTACCGCCTGCCGAGCGGGATTGAACAGGACAGTAGCGGTCGAGACGAAGAGCGTGATGGCGATGATGATCCAGAAGTTGAATCCCAAGATGAAAGGCAGGGATCCCACCAGTGCAGCGCGCATGAGATCCATCAGGATCATCAGAGTCTTGCGATCGTACCGATCCACTAGCGAGCCGGCCAGCAGTCCGACGAATAGATTTGGTACGGCCCGGGCAGCGAATACTGCCCCCACCGCTAGGGTCGAGTGGCTCACGCTAAACGCCGCGAGCGCTAACCCCGTAGTCGTCAACATATCGCCAAAGTTGGACACTGCCTGGGCCGCCCAAAGACGGAAGAACGGTAGGTACCGCAGGGCCTCAAGTATGTTGGCGCGCTTGGCGTCGGCCTCGCCAGTGAGATGTCTCGCAAGTTCGGGGTGCCTCTCGACCAGCACCATGGTGAAGGCGCGGACAACCTCTGGATCGTATGTCGCTCCCGACATCGCATGGATCTCCGACAGCGCCTCGAACGGCTGGCGGATCCAGCTGCGGTAATCGCGCACGTTGGTAATGCAGTCGTAGGAGTCCACGACTCGGGTGATGCGGCCGCCGACTGGAATGGCCCGCCCGATTAGCCCGCGAGGATACCCCGAGCCATCGTAGTTTTCATGGTGACTCCAGACGATATCCGCTGCTCGGCGGAGGACCTCCTGTTCAATGAGCACCTCGTAACCCTCTTGGGCATGTGTCTTCATGATTTCCCATTCCTCACCGTCCAGCTTTCCCGGTTTATGGAGAATGGCGTCCGGGATAGCGATTTTCCCGAGGTCGTGCAGCGTCGCCCCGATGCGGATTTGCTCGACCAGGTCAGCGGTCAGTCGCATCTTCGATGCCGTCGCCTCTGCCAACAGCCCAACTCGCTCTGAGTGACCGAACGTGGATCGGTCCTTCTTGTCAATTAGGCGGCTTTGCGCAACATAGGATCCCCGGGCAACCGTTTGGAGCTGCAGGGATCGTCGAGCGAGTTCCCGGTAGACGACAAGAAGCATGAAGATGGTGCCAGCCATAAAGAGACCGGTGAGCTTGCGCGTACTTAGCAGGTAGGCGATCAGAGCTCCGAGCGGCGCCAAGCCGACGTAGCTAAGCAGAGCGCCTTGAAGGGTCTGATAGGCGATCTTTCTGACCGATTCTGCGGTCGACAGGGCAACAGCAGTGATGACGAAAGGCGGGTTCAGTACAGCAATCACCAGGATTGCGATTAGCGCAGCAGCAACGACGTTGAAGTCCGTACTGGCCTCCGACGCGTTCGGCGGTTGCAACCCGCGTAGGCCGCTGTAGCACAAAGCCCCCAGGCCGAAGACCAACGGGTACATCCCTCGGTTGAACAGGAAGCGATGGAGGGGATGCTCCTTCGAGGGCAGCCGGTTGATCGTGCCGAGCATCGCGACGATTGCGGCGAGTCCCGGGGGCAGGGTCAGAACCGCTGCGAACAGGGGCGCCAGATTCACCGACAGGTTGATCCCATACGTCGTCGTAAGCGGGGCGAGCGACGCAACGAAAGCGAATAGGGTGAAAAAGAGGGCTAAGGCGAGGTTACTGAGGTCCTCCGATCCGACCAGAGCAGTAGCCCGGTCGTTCCAGATGAGGATCGCGGTGAATGCAAACCCAACCAGGGTGACCGTGACGACGTATATGCGAGCAGCCGGTCGCAACTGAGCCACGGCCGCATTCTAGGCCGTACGGCCAAACTGTCGAGCCCAAACGGGTAAAGAACGGTCAACCGGGGCGCGGGGCAGCAGCTCCGGACCCAGAAACCGGGTCCGCGAGGCTAAGTGGTTCGATGCCTACCTATAGGGACGACGGCGAAAGCCGTCGTCAACCTACCAGCTGACGACGGCCCCCCCTGCGGTCACCGAGGCAACTAGACCGCTGAGTGCTTGTACAAACCTACGCATGATCGGGAACTACCAGCTGAACGAAAGTGAAAAGGTCATATTCCTCCTCTACTGCCCGCTGAGGGCACTTGTCTCAAAGGCCAGGCGGATCGCCTGGCCAAGCTCTTCGGGCCCAGCGCCCTTGAGCACTACGGGTCGTGCTCCTGCCCGCTCCATCCGTCGCAACAGCTCGCTGTCGTCTCCGATGCTTAGGGCCACGACCCTGGTCTCTGGATGGGTCCGGAGGATCTGCCTGGTCGCTTCGGCACCATCCATCCGGGGCATCCGGCAATCCATAACCACCACGTTCGGGGTTAGCCTCCGGACCTCTTCCAGAGCTTTCTCTCCGTTGTCGGCTTCACCGACAACTTCGATGTCTTCACTTGTCAGGATCACCCTGGTGCTCTGTCGAAACTTGGGGTTGTCGTCCACCAGGAGGACCCGGATAGGACGCCCCAACTGGGGCTCCATGACGACAAGGTAGGGAGCGCCGGACCGAGGGGGAATTGCCCATCCGGGCATTGCAAGCGATCGTTTGGTCAGTCCTGGATGACCAGTTGGTCAGTCGAAAATGACCACTTGGTCATTTGCCTCGACGACCTGGGCTGCCAGCCCGACCGTTAGGTCAGCCGGCGGGACGCCTAATCCTGGGCTTCGATCTCCAGGTCGAGGTCCATCTGGGCAGCCCGCGCCGCCGCGGCGGCCCGGCTCTCGACGTCCAGCTTGCGGAAGATCTCGCGCAGGTGCGACTTGACCGTGCTCTCGCTGATCCCCAGGCGGGATGCGATTCCCTTGTTCGGCAGCCCCTCGAGGACGAGCTGCAGCACCGCCTTCTCGCGCACCGCCAGCGGTTCCGTGGTCTGGACCTGGGGGGACGGGGCCGGGCCGCCGCCAGCCGCTGCACCATCTTCCGGGCGACGCCACGGTCGAGGGGGAAGCGCCCGGCCTGGGCGTCTTCGATCGCCCGGGCCAGGTCCTCGGGACCACTGTCCTTGAGGATGTATCCGCAGGCGCCGGCCTCGAGCATGCTGGTGACGTCGTCTGCGTTGTCGGAGACGGTGAGACCGAGGATCGCGACCTCGTGCGAGTCACGCATGATCGCGCGGGTCGCGCTGACGCCATCCATCTCGGGCATCGAGATGTCCATCAGGATCACATCGGGCTTCAGCGACTTCGCCATCGCGACGGCCTGCTTGCCGTCGCTGGCCTCACCCACCACCGCGATGTGGGTGTACTCGCTCAGCATCCCCCGCGCCCCTGCGCGGAAGATCGGACGGTCGTCCACGATCAGGACGCGGATCCGCTCTGCCATCCCTCAGCCTCGGCCTAGTGCCACGGAGGGCCCCTGGAAGGCGATCCGGGCGCCACCCATTGAGCCGTTGCTGATCTCGACGCTGCCGCCCAGCAGCTCGGCCCGCTCGCGCATCCCGAGGAGCCCGAACGAGCCCGCCTTGTCCTCCAGTGCCTCCAGGTCGATCCCCACCCCGTCGTCCTCGATGACGACGCCGTAGGGGCGATGCCGCAGGTCAAGGGTGATGTGGATGGTGCCCGCCTCGGAGTGCTTGCGGACGTTGGTCAGGGCCTCGCGCAGGACCTGGTAGATCGCGTCCCGCTCCTCGTCGTCGAGCTCGTCGTCCTCGCCGAGGATGCGGGTGATCGCCGTGATCCCGTAGGTCTGGGAGAAGTCCTCGACGTGGCGCCGTACGGCGTCCGCCAGCCGCTTGGGGATCTGCTGGCGCGGCCGCAGCGTGGCCAGGATGTCGCGGGCACTCTCCAGCGATTCCTCGACCAGCTCGCGCATCTGCAGCAGCAGCGTGTCTGCATCCCCCGGGTCGACCCGGCGGCGGTGCTCGTGGTACTTGAAGAGCGCCACGACGGCGGAGAGGTCGCTGGCCAGGCCGTCATGGATCTCGCGCGCCAGCTTCATTCGCTCCTTCAGCACTGCCAGCTCCTCCGCCCGCGACAGGAGGTCGGCGCTGGCCATCGCGAGGGTCACCTCCGCCGCCAGCTGCGCCAGGGTATCCAGCTCCGCGGCGGAGAACGGCCGCCCTTCGGTTCGCCCCACCACCAGCAGGCCGCTGCCGGGCTCACCGTCGTTGCCGACAGCGACTGCGGCCAGGTGGCGCATGCCACGGTCGAGCCAGATGGTCTCGGTGCCGACGAGCTCGGTGTCCTCGTCGAGCGCGATGGCGCCGTCGGCAACGCGTACCTGGCGGCTGAATCCCGAGTGCACGGAGAGGCTGCGGGGGCCGGTCACGGTGCCGCCCTCCGCGGGAGCCTCGGCGCGGAGTCCCATCGTGTCGTCCTCGAGGAGGAAGACCTGGCAGAGCTCGGCCTTGACCTGCTCCAGGCACTTCATCACCAGTGCATGGAGCACAGACGCCACCGCGGAGGTGCCGTGCGCCTGGGGCGCTGGCGGCGGGGGTGGTGCCTGGCGGCGGCTGGCGCGCACCCATGGCGGTTCGGCGGTGAGGGGGCCGGTGACCGTTGCGCCGCCATTGCCGCCGAGGGCAGGTACTTCCCCCGGAGGCCCTGCCGGGGCCGGCACGGCATCCTCGGAACGCAGCATCTCCACTTCGGGCTCGGGCCGGGGGGGCGCCTCCACCTCGGCGCGGGCGGCCACGCGGGTCGGCTCGGCGGTCACCGCCTCGGCGTCGGCGCTCCTGCCGGCGCGGCCTAGGGCCGTGCGCGTCGCCACGGGGACCACCGGGGCCCTCGCCTCGGCACCCCTGACCACCGATGGCCGCGCCATTGCCCGGTCGAGCACCGCCGCGATCCGGGTGCTCAGCATGTCGCGCTGGTGGTCGGTCAGGTTGGTCATCCCGCCGACCACGCCCAGCGCGGCGGTGCGGTCTTCGCTGCCGCCGCCGCGG
>JAXDLV010000239.1:0-6595 GCA_034666445.1 Chloroflexota bacterium
GTCTTTGGATGCCTATGCCGCGAGAGTCGACGATGCGCCCGAGCCCGAGCCCGAGCCCGAGCCCGAGCCCGAGCCCGAGCCCGAGCCCGAGCCGGAGCCGGAGCCGGCGCCGGTGCCCGAGCCGGAACCGGAACCCGCGCCTGCGTTCCCGGAGCCCGCGCCCGCGTCCCCCGAGCCGGAGCCTGCGACCCCGGCGCCGGCCACCGACGAGACCCTGCGGCCGGCGCGGCCGTGGGCCTGGACGGAGCCGCCCGGCCCCAGCGAGCGCTGATCGTGGCGGCGCCCATCGGCGTGCTGCTGATGACCTATGGCTCCGCCGCCACCGGCGACGACGTCCCCGCCTACCTTGCCAGCGTGCGCGGCGGCAGGGCCGCGCCCGACGACCTGGTCGCCGAGTTCCGCCGCCGCTACGAGCTGATCGGCTTCTCCCCGCTGGTTCGCATCACCCAGGCGCAGGGCCAGGCCCTGCAGGAAATGCTGGACGTCCGCGACGGGCGTGGAGCCTTCCGGGTGGAGGTGGGCATGCTCCACTCCGAGCCGCGGATCGAAGCCGCCGTGCGGCGCCTCTCGGCAGCGGGCGTCGAGCGCGTGGTGGGCGTCGTGCTATCGCCCCAGTGGTCGCCAATCATCATGGGCGGCTACACGCGGGCCGTCGAAGCGGCACGGTCGCACCTCCCGGCCGGCGTCCCGGTGACCGTGGCGGGCGCCGGGCACGAGCTGCCCGGGTTTATCGACGCCCTGGCGGCCCGCGTCGCGGAGGCCCTGGAGAGGCTCCCGGCGGACCGCCGCGAGACCGTACCGGTCGTCCTCACCGCCCACAGCCTGCCGCTGTCGGTGGTGGAGCGGGAGCCGGGCTACCTGGAGCAGATCATGACGACGGTGGCGGCTGTCGTCGCCCGCGCCGGGCTCCACGACGGGCGGTGGCAGTTCGCCTACCAGAGCGCCGGCCACTCACCCGAGGAGTGGCTGAAGCCTGACCTCAAGGACGTCCTGCCCGGCATCCGCCTGGCGGGCCACGAGGACGTGCTGGTCGTGCCGGTGCAGTTCCTCGCCGACCACCTCGAGATCCTCTACGACATCGACGTGGCCGCCCGCGAGGAGGCCGAGGAGGCCGGCCTGCGATTCCATCGCATCGAGCTGATGAACACCATGCCGGCGTTCATCGAATGCCTCGCCGCGGTCGTCGACCGGGAGGTGGGCGCCCCGGCTACCAGCTGACGACGATCAGCGACCCCATGTCGATCACCTTCCGGTCCGCCACCCGAAACGCCACCCCTCCATACAGCCCCTGGACGGCCACCCACTTCGAGTCGCGCGACCAGGTCGTGCCGACGGTGGGGCTGAAGTTGGGCAGGGCAACGGTGGACCCGTCGCCGAGGTTGAGCAGCTGCGGCGTCCCGTCCTGGTCGATGAAGGAGATCCACGCCCCGTCGGGCGACCCCGACAGCGTGCGCTGCGACTGGAGCTTCTGACCGAGGGGGCCGATGGCGCCGCTGTCGAGGTCCAGCGCCTGGATCCCGGCGGCCGAGGCCACCAGCTCCTGGTGGGGGCCGAGCGTCCCCTGGGGCACGGTGCCCTTCGGTAGGGGCACGTCGTGGCGGGCGCCGGAGAGGTCGTACACGGCCAGCGCGGCGCCGTTGGGCACGGGCTCCACCAGCCGGCCGTCGCCCGTCCACGCTCCGCCCGGGGCGACCAGGTCGGTGACCGTCTTGCCCGTGTTGTCGACCAGCTTCCACTTGCCGTTGGCGCCCACCACCACCGCCCGCCCCTGGGGGTCGACCTCGGCCATGGTCCCCGCGCCGACCGTCACGGCGCACTCACCGAGCTTCCCGGCGCGGATGTCCTGGTCGGTGGCGCCACGCCGGACCGAGAAGAACACGCGGCCGCCGCCGAGCCGGGCTGCGCTGAAGCCGGTGGCCTCCTCGATGCGCGCGACCGAGCCGCCCGGCACCCCCAGGAGGTACTCCGACGGGCCCCCGGACAGGTCGCGCATGATGGCCGCCGGGGGACCGTCGGCGGCGACGGTGGCGTTTGGCAGGGGCTTGCAGGGGCCGCTGGAGGCGGGGCTGGTGGGGGTGCCGATCGAGCACCCGGCCAGCGCGAGGCAGGCGAGCAGGACAGGGACCCTCCGCGTCATCGCTGGGAGGGCGACTTGTAGTCCAGCTGGCCTCCAGCGTAGGTGGCGTTGGCGTGCAGGTTGGACTCGCCGAAGTAAACCTGGAGGGTCATCGTCCGGGCGTTGGGGAAGATCTCCTGGAGCTGGGCGCCGACGGCGGCGAGCACTTTCTTCTCCTGCTCGACGCCGGCCTTCGCATAGAGCTGGATGCTGGTGCCGGACTCGGTGGCCAGGATCACCTGCAGGCTTCGCACCTCCTGGGCGCCGCTCGTGAACGTGTCGGGCGCGGTGGGGTCGTAGTCGTGCGCCAGGGCAGCGGGGTCGGTCTTGACGTAGACCTCCCAGTACATCTGCTGGGCGTAGAGCGAGCGGCCGACGCGCACGGCCGCCTGCGCCGCGGTGCGGTTGCTGCCGAAGCGGGAGTTGTAGTTGGGCAGTGCCACGGGGCTCCCGGACGCCTGCGGGCGTGCCCCGGTTGAGGGCGTGGACGAGCCGCTCTCCGCCCCCAGGGACTGCCCCAGCGAGCACCCGCCGAGCAGCAGCGCTGCCGCCGCAACGAGCGCGGCCCGAGCGCGAACGGTTCCCGCGGTTTCCACCCGACGGATGATCACATACGGTTTCAACATGCCCCCCCTCCTGGCGGCGCCGGTCGCCGCGGTCATCGCCCTGCTGTCGGTGGCGGTGCCCATCGCGCCGTACCCGAAAGCGACGCCCCAGCCAGTGGGCGTCAACCGGTTGCCCTCGTTTGTCGACGACGACGAGCTGGTGCTGGTGCAGCTGGCGCCGGACGGCTCGGTCCGCGCGATGCGCAGCGACATCAAGCTGCTGGTCACCGGCAGCAGCGACTTCGACATAACAATGCCGGGACCAGTGCTCAGCGTCATCGACCAGGGCAGCGACTCACCCCCGGCCCTGAGCGACGGCCGGGTCCAGTTCCTGGGGCACGTCGAGGGCAGCCGGCTGCTGTCGGCGGAGGCGGGCCTCGACCCGGCCGTGTACGCGCCCCGGCTGCCGATGACCATCGCCGTCAGCTACTTCCAGGAAGGCGAGCAGGTCGACCCGGAGGCCATGAAGGGCCGCGCAGGCACGTTCCGGGAGCACATCTCGGTCCGCAACCTGACGGCCCGGGCGCAGTCGTTCAGCAGCGGCCAGCCGGACCGCGCCGGGCTGGCCCAGGTGCTGGACGCGATGCGCCGCGCCCCCGACGTCTACACACCGGAGACGGACATGCAGGCGCTCTTCCCTCTGCCCCCGGCGCTGGAGGCAACGACGCCGGTGCAGGAGGTGACCAAGGACGTGTATGTGCCCCTCAGCCTGGTGATCACCGCCCAGCTCGACGCCAACGCCACGGTTGAGCAGGCCGCGGGCGCCGACGTGTCCCCCGACGACCGCGGCACCCGGCTGCGCTGGCGCACCCACCTCCCCGAGGACACCGACGCCGATGGCGCCCTGGACCTGGACTTCACCTACCGGACGAGCGGCCACCGCGTGCCCGCGGTCGATTTCAACATCACGGTGGTGCCGCTGCCGCCGGCGCTGTTCGCGCCGCCGGAGGGGACGGACTGGGCCGCCTACCTGCGGGCTGCGCCCGCCGCCGGCCTGCCCGGGCTCGCGGTCAGGGCCCAGGCGGCGGCGGCCGCCTTCCATCGCATCACCGACGTGCAGCCGCCGGTCAACCGCCCGGGCGGTGGCCCGGAGCGGGTGGCCTACATCCTGACCCTGGACTCCGGCGAGGTCACCCCGGCCGAGGGGCCGCACCCCGGTCCACTGCACGCAGAGCCCTGGGCCGTCGCACTGCTGGCGCTGGCGAGCGTGGTCGTAGCCGTGAACGCGTGGTGGGCATGGTCGCGGCACTGAGCCCCGACGGAGGCCGCCAACCGCAGCCTCAGCTCGCGCCCAGGTAGACCGCGCGGACCGCCGGGTCGGCGGCCACGCCGGCGGCAGGCCCGTCGGCCAGCACCTCACCGCCGTCCAGCACCGTGACCCGGTCGCAGAGCTGCATCAGGAACGGGATGTTGTGCTCCACGAGGAGGATCGTGATGCCCTCGTCGCGAAGCCCGCGGAGCACGCCGGCAAACGCTGCCACCTCGGCGGCGTCCATGCCGGCGGTGGGCTCGTCGAGGAGCAGCAGGCCGGGGCCGGTGGCCAGCGCCACCGCCACCTGCAGCCGCCGCCGCCGCCCGGTGTCGAGCGCGTCGGGGTCAGCGTCAGCGATGTCGGCGACCCCGACCCGATCGAGGAGCGCCACCGCGGCGCCCCGCAGGGTGTTGTCCTCGGCGCGGTATGCGGGGGTCTGGAGAGCGGCCTGCCACCACCGGGCCGCCGACCCCCGGCGCTGCAGGGCGGCGCGCACCTGGTCCACCGGGGCCAGGCCGGGGGCGACGGTGGCGTGCTGGAAGGTGCGGCCTATTCCTGCCGCGACGCGCTCGGGCTGGCTGAGCAGGTCGATGCGCACACCCGACAGCCGGACCTCGCCCGCGTCCGCATGCAGCGCTCCCCCGATGCATCTCAGGAGGGTGGACTTGCCCGACCCGTTCGGTCCCATCACGCCATGGATCGTCCCCGGCGCCACCGACATCGACAGCCCTGAGAGGGCCCGCACGCCGCCGAAGCTGAAGCCCAGGTCAGCGACCTGCAGCGATGCCGCGCGGGCCGTTGCGGGAACCGGCCCGCTGGCGGCGACGGACGGGGCCACGGCCCCCCGCGCCGGGCGCCGGGTCCGGAACGAGGCCAGCAGCGCGAGCAGCGTCACCACGCCGACGACCACCCCCTGAACCCGAGTGTCCGACGGCAGGCCCAGGAGGCTGGACAGCAGCACCGGCAGGCCACCGGTCACCGCCACACCCAGCACCGGGCCGACGAAGCCCGCCGGGGCGCCCACCAGGACGGCCGCGAACATTGCCATCGACGTCAGCGGGCTGAAGGCGGAGGGGTCGACGACACCGCTGAGCTGGGCCGTCAGCGCCCCGGCCAGCCCGGCCAGAACCGCGCCCGCGATCACCGCCCGCCGTCGCACCCGCGTGACGTCGTACCCGGCGCTCGCCGCCAGTGCCGACGAGCCGCGCACCAGTGCCCACCCCCTGCCCACCGCGGACAGCTGGGTCGACCGCAGCAGCAGCATCGCCAGGGCCAGCAGCACAGCGCCGAGGAGCAGGTGGCCGGCGTCGTTGAACCGCAGCCGCAGGCCCAGCGCCTCGACCGTCGTCTGCATCGGGCCGCCCAGGGAGATCGTGGCGCCGCCCGCGCCTCGGAGGTAGGCAGCCGCCACCAGCGTCACCAGCCACCCGAAGGCGAGTGTGCCCAGTGCCACGTAGGCGGCGCGCAGCCGGGCGACGGCCCACCCGACCAGCCAGCCGGCCAGCCCGCAGAGCAGGGCGGCCAGGAGCGCGGCGAGCACCCCGTCGACGCCGAGCCGGAGGCGCAGCAAGGCAACGGCGTAGGCGCCGACGCCCATGAATGCGGCGTGGCCCAGCGACGGCATCCCCCCCTGGTCGACCACGATCCAGAGGCCGTAGACCGCCAGCAGCAGGTAGACCAGCGCCGCCGCCTGGCCGACGGTGCGGACGTCGCCCAGCAGCACCACGGCCGCCAGCACCCCGACCGCCAGCGGCGCGACTACGTACACGCGGTCGGCGCGCGCCCAGCGTGCCAGGTCGCGGCCAACCCCGGTCAGCGCCCCCGGGCGCCGCGGGCCGTACAGCCGCTCGGCCAAGCCCTCCCAGGGCATCCCGGCCCGGGGCCGGGTGTCGCCCGCCAACTAGGCCTCGGCCGAGCGTCCGACGCCGAGGCGGCGGGGGGCCAGCGCCAGCAGCAGGACGAGCAGCGCGACCGGGGCGATGTCATACAGCGCCGGCAGGTACGCGGCCGCCAGGAAAGACTCGCCCACGCCGATTCCCAGGCCCGCCAGCAGCGCCCCCCGGGCTGAGCCGAGCCGGCCCAGCACGGCTGCGGCGACACCCTTCAGCCCGAGGACAACGCCGAGGTCGAGGCTGAATGGCCGGGCCGGGCCAAGGAGCATGGCGGCCACGGCGGCCAGGAGGCCGGCGATCCCGAACGCCAGCAGCGCGACGCGCGCGGGTGTGATGCCCACCAGCATCGCCGCCTGGCGGGAGTCCGCCACGGCCCGCATCGCGGCGCCGGTGCGGCTCACCGCCAGCCAGCGGTCGAAGGCCACCGCCAGCAGGACGGCCACAGCGAGGACCGCGATGTCGCGCACGGCCAGGCTGCCGCCACCCGGTAGGGAGACGGCGCCGGTGACGCGGGCCACGGCGAGGACGTCAGGCACCGTCACGTCGCCGGCGCGCCAGCCGAGCCCGATCAGGCTGCGGAGCAGGAGGCCGGCAGCTGCGGTGGCGGCGATCCAGCCGAGGGGGTTGCCGCGCTCGACAAAGGGCCCCACCGCCAGGCGCTGCAGGGCCACCGCCACGGCGACGGTGATCGCCACCGCCAGCACCGCGCCCAGCAGCAGCAGGGCCGGGG
>JAXDLV010000240.1:0-17392 GCA_034666445.1 Chloroflexota bacterium
CGTCAGGCCGACGATGTCACCCTGGCGGTTGCGGATTGCGGAGATGCGGTGCAGCGTCCGGGCGATGCCGGCGCGGTTGTCGTCGCCGAAGCTGCCCACCCGGGCGGCCACGTACTCCAGGTCGGCCTCGGTGACCGCCTCGGTGCCGAGCAGGACCTCGCTCTCGCTGAACCTCGCCTCGGGCTCGCGGCCGAGGTCCATCACCACCTCGAGGAGCTCATCGCGGTTGCTCATCGCCTCCCGGGCGGCGTCGCGGATCCGCGGCGGGAGGGCGCTGAAGAGGAGGTCGAGCTCCTGGCTCCAGTCTGCGTGGGGTTCGGCGGCAGCGACCTTGCTCACCCGAACACCGGCGCGAGCGCCTTCTCCTTCTTCGGCTTGCGGGCGGGGGCGAGGGCGCGGACCCGCATCTCCCGCACCAGCAGCTCCTGGCCGGCGAGCTGCTCGAAGCCCGCCTCCTGGAGGACGCGCGTGGTGGTGGTGTCGTAGTTGCGGACGTTGCACCATGTCGAGCCGTCGTTGCCGGCGAGGTGCCGGGCGGCCTGGTCGAGGAGCTGCTGGTGCAGCCGGCCGCGGGTCCGCTGGTCCTCGCGGGCCATGATCGCGATCGTGTGGGGGCGGCCCGGCTGGGCCGGCTCGATTCCCAGCCAGCCGACGACCTCGTTGCCGCGCTCCACCACCAGGCTCTTCGACGTCCTGCGGCCGAAGCGCTGCAGCCACTCGGCCTCGTGCACCGCGCGCCACTGTGCGAAGTCAGGGGCCTCGATCTGGGACACGGCCTTGGGCGTCGACGCGAGGTAGAGGGTGAACAGGCCCAGCAGGTCCTTGCGGCGGGCCGGGCGGAGGCCGTAGACCTCGGCGTTGGCGCTAGGCTGCCACGGTCCGTCGCGGAAGAACACGCGGTCCTGCGCGTAGCGCCGGAAGGCGTGGGCCTTGAAGCTCTCCATCACGGGGTGGCCCTCGGGGGTCCTGACGTAGATGCGGCCGACGCCGCGCGCCAGCGCCTCGCTGCAGAGATGGTCGATCAGCGCGCCGCCGCCGGCGCCGGACAGTGAGGGCGCCAGCGAAAGGTTCAGCACGCGCATCGCCTCGGGCGTGCGCGCCCGGCCGTCGCCGGAGCCGAGCACCTCCGCCTGGATGAAGCCCACGACCCTGCCATCGTCATCCTCCAGGACGAACAGCATCTCGCTGGGGGTGGACAGCGGCAGGAGCGAGCTAAAGGTGTGCGTCAGCATCTGCCAGAGCCGGATTGGATGGGTGGCGCCCTCGCCCTGCAGTGAGAGGTCCATGCCCTGGTTGTAGATCTCGTCGATGCGCGCCAGGTCGGTGACCTGGGCGGAGCGGATCGTCACCTGGAGGCCTGCCTGCGCGGCGTCGCGGCCGCGGCGCCCACATGGCGCTCGAGGAAGAACTCGTGCACGCGGTCGTCGCCCGACAGCTCGGGATGGAAGGTGAGGGCGAGCACGTTGCCATGGCTCATCGCGACGGGGCGACCATCGACGACGCCGTGGACCTCCATCGTCTCCACCCCGCTTTCGACGACAGGAGCGCGGATGAACACCCCCGGGAAGGGCGCGTCGAGGAAATCGAGCTCCAGTCCGTCCTCGAAGCTCTCGGGCTGGCGACCATACGCATTGCGGCGGACCGCGATCGGCAGGATGCCAAGCGTCTCCTGGTCGGGCAGGCCGTCGCGGACCTCCTCCGCCAGGAGAATCACGCCGGCGCAGGTGGCCAGGGCGGGCAGGCCTTCGCGGAGACTGTCGCGCAGCGGGACCTGGAGCTGGAACCTGCGCAGCAGCTTGTCCATCGTCGTGCTCTCGCCACCGGGGAGCACGACGCCGTCAAGGCCTGCGATCTCCTCGGGGCTGCGGACAGGGATGGCGTCCGCGCCGAGCCGTTCGAGAGCCGCGATGTGCTCGCGGAACGCGCCCTGCAGCGCGAGGACTCCGATCCGGGGGCGGCTCACGCTACCAGCCGCGAGACGCGAGCAGTTCCTCTTTGGGGATGGCGCCGATCTCGAGGCCCTTCATGGCGCCCCCGAGGCCACGGCTGGCCTCCAGGACCTTGTCCGGCTGGTCGAAGTAGGTGGTGGCGACGACGATCGCCTTCGCCATCCGGAGAGGGTCCTCGGACTTGAAGATCCCGGAGCCAACGAAGTTGCCGTCACAGCCCAGCTGCATCATCAGCGCGGCGTCCGCCGGAGTGGCGATCCCGCCGGCCGAGAAGTTGACCACCGGGAGGCGGTCCAGGCGGGCGGTCTCCGCGACCAGCTCGTACGGCGCCTGCAGCTCCTTGGCGGCAGTGTACAGCTCCTCCTTGGCCATCGAGCTGAGCCGCCGGATCTCGCCGCTGACGGTGCGCATGTGACGGACGGCCTCCACGACGTTGCCGGTACCGGCCTCGCCCTTGGTGCGGATCATCGCGGCGCCCTCATTGATGCGCCGGAGGGCCTCTCCCAGGTTGCGGCAGCCACAGACGAAGGGCACCTTGAACTGCCACTTGTCGACGTGGTTCTCCTCGTCGGCCGGGGTGAGCACCTCCGACTCGTCGATGAAGTCGATGCCAAGCTGCTCGAGGACCTGGGCCTCGACGAAGTGGCCGATGCGGCATTTGGCCATCACGGGGATCGTCACGGCGGCCTGGATCTCGGCGATCAGCCCCGGGTCGCTCATGCGCGCCACGCCGCCGTCCTTGCGGATGTCGGCGGGAACGCGCTCGAGCGCCATCACCGCGCATGCGCCCGCCTCCTCGGCGATCCTCGCGTGCTCGACGTTGACCACGTCCATGATCACGCCGCCCTTGAGCATCTCGGCCAGGCCGGTCTTGACCCGCAGGGTGCCGGTCTCGTGCGACACGCCGTTCTGCTTGCCGTTTGTATTCGCCATCGTGCCCTGATTCTACGCTTGGCGCCTCGGCCCCCGAGATCGTTAGGGGCGCGCGATACGCACGCACGGAGGCGCCTGTGGGGCCTCAAAACTGACCGAGCCGTCAGTTATCCTGTCAGCTCATGGACTTCTCCTTCAGCCCTGAAGAGAAGGCGCTGGCCGACTCCTTCCGGGACTTTCTCAAGCGCGAGGTGCTGCCGGCCGAGGAGGGCCTGAGGCAGCGGTTCGCGGAGACCGATGGCGACGATCCCGAGCTCCGCGAGCATGTCCAGGCGATGCGACGCCGCTCGGCGGAGCTGGGCTTCTACGGCATCGACATCCCCACCGAGCTCGGCGGCGGCGGCCTCTCATATGTCGGCCAGGCCCACCTGCGCGAGATCGCCGGGTCGTACGGCAGCTTCCTGTCGATCGCCTGCCTGTCCGGCCCGGAGGGCCCGACCAACCTGCTGCTGGGCCTCAAGCCTGAGCTGCGCGAGCGGCTCGTTCCGCCCTTCCTGCGCGCCGAGATCTCTGCCTGCTTCTGCCTCACCGAGCCGGATGCCGGCAGCGACAACCAGTCGATGCGCACGAAGGCCGAGCGGGACGGCGACGGGTGGGTGATCAACGGCACCAAGCACTTCATCACCAACGGCCAGCACGCCGACTTCTACCAGGTGTTCGCGGTCACCGACGCCGAGAAGAAGGCCGCCGGCGGGGTCACGGCCTTCGTCGTCGAGAAGGGCACCCCGGGGCTGTCCGTCGGCCGGACCCAGCACGTCATATACAGCGGTGAGGGCCCGTGCGAGGTGGTGTTCGACAACGTTCGCGTCCCGGACGAGAACGTGATCGGCGACGTCGGGATGGGCTTCTACAACGCCATGAACTTCCTCACCGGCGGCCGCGCCAACATCGCGGCGATGTGCGTCGGCTTCGGCGACTACCTGGCCAGGACATCCGTCGAGTACGCCCGCAACCGTGTCCAGTTCGGCAAGCCCATCGGTCGGATGCAGGGCATCAGCTTCCAGCTGGCGGACATGGCCATGGAGGTGGAGATGGCGCGCCTTCTCACCTACAAGCTGGCCTGGATGGCGGACCAGGGTGAGGCGCTGATCCAGGCTGCCGCCTACGCCAAGCTCTTCGCCACCGAGATGGTGGGCCGCGCCGCCGACACCGCCATCCAGGTCCACGGCGGCGTGGGCCTCACGCGTGAGCTGGGCATCGAGCGGATCTACCGGTTCGTCCGTATCCTCCGCATCGTGGAGGGGACGTCCGAGATCCAGCGCTACCTGATCTCAAAGAGCCTTGGGCTCTGAGCCCCCGCCGCCCCGCTCCCACACGATGATGCAGAAGGGCAGCCGCGGCTCAACCGGGGGACGGCCCCGCAGCGCACCTCCAAGACCCTCCTGGGCTCGGAGGATCCGCGCCCTCTCGCCGGCGAAGTCGCGGTGCTCCACCTCGGCATAACCCAGGGGTTCGAGCCGCTCCCTCTCGGCCAGGTAGTCGGCCTCCGTCCAGTAGCGACGGGTCAGGCGGCGGGGCCCATTGCCGCCGGCCCAGCGCCGCGCCTGGCGGGCCCGTAGCCACTCACGCCCGGGGCGGATGAGCCACTCACGCGGAGCCGGCTGGCTGAGGACCTGGACGAGGCTCAGCGCCAGGATAAGGCTGAGCAGCAGCAGCAGGCCCTCTCTCATGATGGGAGCCTCAGCGCGCTAGAGGGCGACCGGCACCTTCTCCGAGAAGTGGCAGGCGGACACGTGGTCGGGCGAGATCGTCTCCAGCGGGGGGTCGACCTCGCTGCAGACGCCCGGCACCTGCGCGATCGGGCAGCGCGGGTGGAAATGGCACCCGGACGGGGGGGAGATGGGCGACGGGATCTCGCCCTTCAGCTCCACCAGGCGGCGCTTGGCCTCGGTCTTGGGATCGGGCAGCGGGATCGCCGACAGCAGCGCCTTGGTGTACGGATGGCGGGGGTTGTCGTAGATGCTGCGGCTCTCCGCGACCTCCACGATGCGGCCGAGGTACATCACCGCCACCCGGTCGCTGATGTGCTTGACCACTGAGAGGTCATGGGCGATGAACAGGTAGGTCAGGCCGAACTCCGCCTGGAGATCCTCCAGCAGGTTGATGATCTGGGCCTGGATCGAGACGTCCAGCGCCGAGATCGGCTCGTCGCAGACGATCAGCTTCGGGCCCAGGGCCAATGCGCGGGCGATACCGATGCGCTGCCGCTGGCCGCCGCTGAATTCGTGTGGGTAGCGGTTTACGAAATTCGGGTTTAGGCCGACCACCTTCAGCATGTCGCGGACCCGGTTGGTCCGATCCGCCCCGCGGTAGGCGCGGAAGTTGTCGATCGGCTCGGCGACGATGTCGCCCACGGTCATGCGGGGGTCCAGGGACGAGTACGGATCCTGGAAGATCATCTGCAGGTCCTTGCGCACCTGCCGTAGCTTCTCGCCGTGCAGCGTGGCCAGGTCGACGCCGTCGAACTTGACCGAGCCCGCCGTCAGGGGCAGCAGCTGCGAGACCAGGCGCCCGAGCGTCGACTTGCCGCAGCCGGACTCCCCCACCAACCCCAGCGTCTCGCCCTTGCGGATCTCGAACGAGACGCCATCGACCGCGTGGACCTTCCGCCCAATGCCGGCGGGGAACTCCTTGACAACGCCCTCGACCACCATCAGCGGCTCGTCGGATGGGGCGGCCTTGGGTGGCGGGGGTGCCTGCCGCGGCTCGGCAGGCGCTTCCGCAACGACGTCGGCGGCCACCTCGGCGGCAGCGATGTCCGCGGCGGCAGACTTCTTGCTCCTGGCGCCGCGACCCGGCGGCGCCGACTGGGCATTATCCATCGCTCTCCCTCAAGCCTGTCCGATCCTGAGCCGGTGCACTAGGTCGGGTAGTAGCCGGAACCCGCCCCGGGGCTGACATCGAACAGGTCCGCAGCGCCCATCTCCTTGTATGCCCGGTCCATCTTGACCCAGCAGCGGGCCTCCTGGTCGGGCCCGACCAGCTCCAGTTCCGGCGGGTCCGTGTAGCACTGCTCGACACGGAACGGGCAACGGGGGTGAAACCGGCACCCCGCCGGCGGCCTGAGCAGGTCGGGGGCGATGCCCTCGATGGAGCGCAGCCGCTCGTGCTCGTGCTCGTCGACGCGGGGGATCGAGCGCAGCAGCGACCAGGTGTAGGGATGCTGCGGGTTCTCGAAGATCTGCTCCACCGGCCCCTCCTCCACGATCTGGCCGGCGTACATCACGATGACCCGCGTGCACAGGCTGGCGACGACGGCCATGTTGTGGGTGATGAGCATGATGGCCGTGTGCATCTCCTCGTTGAGGTCGCGCAGCAGCTCGATGATCTGGGCCTGCACGGTCACGTCGAGGGCGGTGGTGGGCTCGTCGGCGATGACCAGGCCGGGGTTGTTGGCCAGCGCCATTGCGATCATCGCCCGCTGCCGCATGCCACCGCTGAATTGGTGCGGATAGTCACGAGCGCGCGCCTCGGCGTCGGGGATGCGCACCTGCTTGAGAAGGGGAACAACCCGGTCCCGGGCCTCCTTGGGGGAGAACCGCCGGTGGGCGCGCATCGCCTCCTCCACCTGGAAGCCCACCTTGAGGACCGGGTTGAGCGAGCTCATGGGGTCCTGGAAGATCATCCCGACGTCGTTGCCGCGGTAGTCGACCAGCTCGTCAGCACTGAGCTGGAGCACGTCCTTGCCGTCGTACTTGATGCTGCCGGAGGTAATTTTCCCGGGCTCGGAAACGAGTCGCAGGATGCTCATGGCCGTCACCGACTTGCCGCACCCCGATTCGCCGACCACTCCCAGGGTCTCGCCCCGGCGGACCTCGAAGCTGACGCCGTCGACAGCCGTCACCGTCCCGCCGGAGGTGAAGAATTCGGTATGAAGGTCCTCCACGCGCAGGAGCGCGGAGTCGGTCCCGCCGCTCAGCGGCGCATCCTCGGGTCGATCGCGTCGCGGAGGCCATCACCGAGCCAGTTGAACGCCAGGACCGTCAGCGAGATGGCGATGCTCGGCGCCAGCACCACATGCGGGGCGAACTGGAGTGACTTGTACCCCTCGCTGGCCATGTCGCCCCAGGACGGGGTCGGCGGCGGAACGCCAAGGCCCAGGAGGCTCAGGAACGCCTCGAAGATGATCGCGGCGGGGACCAGGTAGGTCGCCTGGACGATGATCGGCCCCAGCGCGTTGGGCAGGATGTGCTTGAAGATGATGCTGAAGTTGCGCGTGCCCGAGGCGCGCGCAGCCTCGTTGAACTCCCGTTCGCGCAGGCTGAGAGTCTGGCCCCGGACCAGCCGCGCCATCCCCAGCCAGCCGGTGATCGCGATCGCGATGACCAGGTTGAGGACGCCTCGCCCCAGGAGCACCACGAGGGTCATGGCCACGAGCAGGTCGGGTACGCCGTACCAGGTGTTGATGAACGTGGAGATCACGGCGTCGACCTTGCCGCGGTAGAAGCCCGCGATCAACCCGAGTACGATCCCGAAGGCCGAGGCCAGGGCGCTGGCGCCGACGCCCACGGTGATGGCGACCGTGGCCCCGCTCAGCAGCCGGGAGAGAATGTCGCGCCCGAGGCTGTCCAGCCCGAGGGGGTGGGCCATGCTCGGCGACGCGTAAGTCTCACCCAGTGCGTTCCGCCAGGTCTCGTAGGGGGTCCAGAACGGCGAGATCACCGCGCTGAGTAGAGCGAGCGTGACGATGACCAGGCCCACCAGGGCCAGCTTGTTGCGCCGCAGTCGGCGCCATGAGTCCTGCCACAGGGAGACCTGCTCCGGCATGTCCCATTCGTGGTCGACGATTGCCCCGGGAGATGCGGTTGCGGTTGCCATCAGTAGCGGATCCTCGGATCAAGGATTGGATAAGTCAGGTCGACCAGCAGGTTGGCGAAGCCTATCAGCAGCGCATACGCGGTGAATACGGCGACCGTGATGTTGTAATCGCGGGAAAGGATGCTCTCGACGAACTCCTTGCCCAGGCCGGGTATCCCGAACAGGTACTCGATCACCACCGACCCGGTGATGATCGCCGTGGCCAGCGGCCCCAGCACCGTCACGACCGGGATGAGCGCGTTGCGCAGCGCGTGCCGCACCATCACAACCCGACCGCGGAGGCCCTTGGCCCAGGCGGTGCGCACGTAGTCCTGGCGGATCACCTCCAGCATGCTGGCACGGGTCAGCCGCGCCACGATGGCTGCGTACGGCAGGCCCAGCGCCAGGGCGGGAACCGGGATCTGCTCCGGCGTCCCCCACCCGATGTTCTCGTAGATCGTGCCGTTGGTCCATGAATAGAAACCGCTGACCGTGAGGATGATCAGCAGGAAGGCCCAGACGAAGTTGGGGATCGAGTAGGTGATGACTGCGGCGGTCGAGGCGACGTAGTCGACCCAGGTGTTCTGGCGGATCGCCGCCAGGGTGCCAAGGCCGACGCCCACGCCAACGGTGAAGAGGATGGCGAAGAACCCGAGAGTGACGCTGACCCGCGCCTCGCGCAAGAGCACCGGCGTCAACGGCTCGCCCCGTCCGGCTGTGAGCGAGACACCCATGTCACCGCGGACGGCGTGCGTCAGCCAGATCCAGTACTGCTGCGGCCAGGGCAGGTCGAGGTTGTACTGGTGCAACAGCTGCGCCAGCCGGACCGGGTCGGCGGGGCGATCGCTGAGCATCGACGTGCCCGCCTGGATGTGGATGCCGATGAAGACGATGGAGGAGACGACGACCGCGGTGACGGCGATCAACACCAGGCGCTGTCCTGTGTATATCAGCGTGCCTCTCACCGGTGCCTCTTCACCTCATCCAAATGATGACTGAAGAGGGACCCCACGTGCACGTGGGGCCCCCCTTCACATCTGTCGTTTCGGCTTCCGCCTAGTGCTTCAGGATCGAGATCTCACTCCACTCGGTGTCGTAGAAGCCGTTGTTGCTGGAACCCGTGACCCACTTCTGGGTCATGAACGGCTGGGTACCGTAGATCAGGTTCACCCAGACGACGTCGTCGACCAGGATCTTACCCGCCTTGAGGTAGTCGGGCAGGGCCGTGTCCAGGGGCTGCTTGTTTGCCGCGGTCACCAGTGTGTCCATCGCGGGGTTGCAGTAGCCCTCGTTGTTGCCCTTACCGACGATAGCCTGCTTGCAGATGCTCAGGTTATCGAACCAGTCCTGGGGGTGGTTGTAGTCCATCCCCCAGCTCTCGCGGAAGAGGCCGGTGTAGGTCTTCTGCTTCCGCTCGGCCAGGAGCGTGGGGAAGTCACGAGTGTCCTGCGAGACGTCGAGGCCGAGGTTGGCCTTCAGCTGCGCCGCGACGTTGCCGAAGATGGCGTTGTTGGCATCGTTTGTGTTGTAGCCCAACTTGATGCCGTTGCGCTTGGTCTTGCCGGGGTCCCACTCCTCCAGCAGCTGCTTGGCCTTTGCGACGTTGGCCGCCATGTTTGAGTCGATCGTCGCATTCTGATCTGCGTTGTCACCCAGGTAGCCCTTCACGCCCTTCGGGATCGGTCCGCCGGTGGCGGGGGCGCAGGTGATGGCATGGACGCACGCGACGTCTGCCAGCTGGGTGCGGTCGATGGCCAGGCTGATGGCCTGGCGACCCTTGAGGCCCGCGTCAGGCGTTGCCACCGTCGACTTGCCGGGCTCGACCTTTCCACCAGGGGCAAACGGGCCCTGGGTGAAGTTGAAGCCAAGACCCGTGACCCTGGACCCGGGGTAGATGTGAAGCAGGTCCTTCTTGGTCGGGTCCTTCTGGAAGCGGAGGACGTCGTCCGGACCGGGGGCGTTGTTCGCCGGTCCCACGGCACCGTAGCCGCCGGACTCGAACTTCTTGACCCGGGCGGTGTCTTCGAGACCGATGTCGATGTGGACGTGGGTCAGCTTACCCGTGCTCCCACCCCACCAGTTGCTGACCGGCTCGAAGTCCATTGACTGCTTGGGTGTGCGAGCCGTCATCTTGAACGGACCGGAGCCGATGTAGGTGGACGCGTCCTGCGTCCACTTGTCATCACCGGCCTTGTCGACGACCTTGCTGTCGACCACCTCGGTCTCGGTCGGCATCGCCAGCTGCGTCAGCCAGTAGCCGGCCGGGTTGGTCAGGTTGGCCACCAGCGTGTAGTCGTCCTTCGCTGACAGCCCGGTGATCGTGGTTGCCGTGCCGGCGGCCACTTCGTCGGCGCCAACGATCGGCGAGAGGTTGGCCTCGTAGCTGGCGTTGTGCTTGGCGGCACGCGTCCAGCTGTAGATCCAGTCCTTCGCGGTCACCTTGTCGCCGTTCGAGAACTGGTGGTTCTTCTGCAGGTGGAACGTGTAGGTCTTGCTGTCCGCCGAGATCTCGGGCATACCGTCCGCGCCGTAGGGGACGATGTTGAGGTTGTCGTCGAACTTGTAGAGGCCGACGAACATGTTCTGCAGCAGCGGGATGTCTGTGGCCGCGTCAATGTCCGCGGGGTCGAGATGGGCGACGTCGTCCTTGATCGCAAAGGCGAAGGTCTGGTCACCCGCCAGGTCCTGGCTCGTTCCACTCGAGCTCCCGCACGCCGCCAGCAGCACGCCGGCCGTGCAAGCCAGGGTCAATCCCCTGGCTCTCAACGCAGATAGTCGCAACGCTCTCCTCCTATTGGTTGCCTGGTGAGTCCCAGCGCTCTCTTGCCCCGCCGCGGACACAAAATGTCACCAGTTGGACCTTTCGTTTCCCGCCATCCTCTTCCCGGCAGCCGGGGCGAGAGTGCGCCGATGGCAGGTGGCCCGCACGAGGCGGCCAAGCTTTACTCCAACTGCACCATAGGCTCGGCGGTCGAGGTTTGTCAAACCGCCCCGGCGCGGTCGTCCTACTTGACGGACTTCATGTACCAATCTCGGTAGACGCGCACGTTGCGGGAGTTGTCCAGGTTGATCAGCGTGCCCCCGGGGCCGGCCTCCACGCCGCCAACGCTGCTCGAAAAGCCCTGTGCCGCGGCGTCGATCCACAGGTAGTAGGTGACCACCTCCTCTCCCAGGAGGTGCTCGATCTTGCCGAGGACCTCACGACGGGCGCGACGGGTGTCGTCGTCGTTGTCCTTGAGCGTCGCTCGCTCCTGCTCCAGCAGTGCGTCGAGGTCGGGACTGGAGTAGCCGGTCCAGTTGCGCCCGTCGGGGTTCTTCTCGGGCTTCAGCTGGCTCGAGTGGAGAACGCGGAACTGGTCGGGGTCGGCCTCGACCGCCCAGCCGGCGAGCGCGATGTCGTAGTTGCCCGGCTTCACCGCCTCGTAGAAGGCGTTGTAGTCGACGGGAGTGGGCACCAGCTCCATCCCGATCTCGCGGACCTGCTGCGCGATCATCTCCACCGCGCGCTGGCGGGCGGGGGTGTCGTTGCGGACGTAGAACTTGACGGAGAAGCGCTTGTCGCCCCTGGTCGCCACGCCGTCGGCGCCGGTTGCCCAGCCGGCCTGCTTCATCAGCTCGAGCGCATGGGGGCGGTCGACTTTGTACTTCACCACCGCGGTGTCGTCGTACGCCCAGGACGTGGGCAGGATGTCCCCCCAGAGCGTTACCCCCTGGCCCTGGGTCGCGTCCTTCACGATCGCCTCCTTGTCCACCGCCGAGGCAAAGGCCTGGCGCACCAGCCGGTCGCCGAAGACATGGTCGGGCCGGTCGTTGAAGCGCACGTCGTAGTAGCCGAGCGCGGGGTACGAGTGGAGCGCCACGTTCGAATTCGGCTTCAGCTTGGCCATGGCGTCGGGGCTCATGTCGGGGAGCCACTGCACCCCGCCCTGGCCGAGCTCGTTGGCGGCGTTGGTGGGGTCGGTGATCACCTTCTCCACAAGGCGGTCGATATGCGGCCGGCCGCCGTAGTAATCGGGGTTCGCGACCAGGTCGATCTGGCGGCCCGCGTCGCGCTTGTCGAACTTGAAGGGACCGCCCGTCACCGTCGGCTGGTCGCTCACCGGGTCGTCCGCCATCGAGGTGGGCGGGATCGCGCCGTACACGTGGGCGGGGGCGACAAAGGTCACCAGGCTGTTGGCCAGGAAGGGTGCGTAGACCTCGGTGAGAACGAAGCGGACGGTCAGGTCGTCCACCTTCTCCACCCGGTCCAGCTTCTCCCAGTCGAAGATCGCCTCCACCGGGTTGCGCGCCGCCAGCGCGCGCTGGATGCCCACGGTGCTGACAACGTCGTCGGCGCCGATCGGCCGGCCGTCGGTCCATTTGGCGCCGGCCCGGAGCTTCACGGTCCACGTCTTCTTGTCGTCCGAAAGGGTCGGCATCGACTCGGCGAGGTCCGGCGCCACGCTCATGTCGGGCCGCGCCTCATAGAGGTTGGGAAACAGCGGCGCGACGGCGCGCTGGCTCACGGCGTCGGCCGCCAGGAAGCGATTCAGCGTCGTGGGGTCGGACGGGAGCGCCATCGTCAGGGTGCCGCCGTCCACCGGCTTCGGTGGGCCCTGGAGGATGGGCAGGTCGCAGCCGGGCACAAGTACGACGAGCCCCAGTAGGACGGCTGTGACAGCGCGGGACCGCATGGGGGCCGAGCCTAGTGCACGTGCGCCCGCCGGCGCACGGCCGCTCTAGAAGCGGTCGAGCAGGCTGCGGCGGTGGGCCAGGAACTCGGCCCTGCTGATCTTCCCGGACTTGTAGAGGCGGGTGACGTCGCGGATGTCGCCCAGCAGCTGGGTGAGCGGGGGCATGTCGGTCTCCTCGCCTGCCTGGAAGCCCAGCGGGCGGCTGTCCCAGCTCTTCAGGTAGAAGAGCGCCTTGAGCGAGGTGTAGGGGATCGCGTAGGTGTCCATGTTCTGCCGATCCTGTGAGTACAGCGTCATGGTCAGGCCATAACGATGGTGCTCGAGGCTGCCGTTGAGGTAGCCGCGCATCACCTCACCATCCTGCAGCCGCACGGCGACCATCTTGTCAGCCGTCGCGCCATGCTCGTCGGCCGGGCCGGAGTCGAGCCGGATCTTCTTCACCGCGGGGAGCGGGATCCAGGCCGCGGTGTTGTTGCCGGACCCCTCCGTGACCTCCAGGCGGAAGTCCGGGGACTCGAGGTCGAAGCTCTCCGCGGAGCCCTCGATCACCTCGTCGTCTACGAACCGTACGGTCAGGCTGGTCACCGACCTCTCCTCCTGTGAACCCGAAGAATACTGTCTCAATGCTGTAACGCGATGATCACAGGGTTCTTGCGCCTGTGGGCGTTCCTGTGACCCGTGGAGGGCCCCGGGGCGTCGGTTTTCGTACTTGACGCGGCCGCTGGGTACCCGGCTGACACCGCCTGGGACGGCAATACGCCCGGTGATATGCTGCGGGCCCGGCGCTGGACGTTTTCGAGATCACGACGAAGGAAAGAATTTGCCCGCTACAGCCTCATCCCGCGAGCCCAGCGACGTCGAGCTCGTCAGGTCGTTCCAGTCCGGGAGCGCTGACGCCTTCGACCAGCTCTTCCTCCGTTACCACCAGCCGATCGCGTCCCTCACAAACCGCCTGGTCCGTGACCCGCTGCTGGCCGAGGACCTGACCCAGGAGACCTTCTTCCGGGTCCTGCGCTCGCTCGACCGGATCGACGAAGGCTTCAACTTCTCCGCGTGGATCCACCGGATCGCCACCAACCTCTGCTACGACGAGCTGCGCCGGCGCAAGCGCGGCCAGGGCGCCGTCAACCCCGAGGACGGCCCCCGGGCGGCGACGAGCCTGGTGACGATCGACGACCCCGGCGAGGTGCTTGTCGCCCTCCCCAGCAAGGACAGCTCCGCCCACCCGGAGGACGCCCTGGAGATGCGCGAGCTGCGTCGCGAGGTGTGGGATGTCGCCGCCAAGCTGCCCGACAACTACCGCCAGGTCCTGAGCCTGCGCGAGCTGCAGGGTCTCAGCTACAGCGGCATCGCGCAGGTGATGGGGCTGTCCGACAGCGCGATCGAAACGCTCCTCCACCGCGCCCGGCGTCGCTTCAAGCTGGAGTACCTCTACATGAGCTTCGTGGAGTCGCGCGAGGAGGACCGCTGCGACGCGATGGAGGAGCTCCTCGACGCCTTCCCGGTGCGCAGCCTGCGGCGCAACCAGCGCGCCGTGGTACGCGAGCACACCGACCGCTGCCAGCGCTGCACCGCGCTTCTGGCGGTGAACGCCGTGACCCCCGCGGAAAGCGAGGAAGAGGACTAGACGAGCGTCCCCGCCGCGGCCCCCAGGGTGGCCGCCGCATCGTCCCCCGGGGGGCCGACCTCGACCACGGCGTCAAACGCGTCACCCACGGCGGCCTCCCAGCCCTCGCCCAGGACGCCCGCGAGGCACACCGCGCGTACCCCGAGCCCGCGCGCCAGCCGGCCGGCCACCACCGGCGCCTTGCCCCTGAGACTCTGCCCGTCGAGCCGGCCCTCGCCCGTGACCAGCATGTCCGACCCGCGCAGCCGGGTGCGGAGGTCGACGGCCTCCAGCATCGACGCCGCGCCGGGCTCCAGCCGCGCCCCGAGGAAGGCGACGAGGCCCGCCCCGAGCCCACCCGCCGCGCCGGCGCCGGGGATCGCTGCGATCTCCTGCCCCAGGTCTCGCCGGACGGCGTCTGCCAGCCTGCCCAGGCCCTCGTCCAGCATCGCTACGTCGGTCGGGGAAGCTCCCTTCTGCGGCCCGTAGACGGCGGCCGCCCCGGAGGGGCCGAGGAGCGGGTTGTCGACATCCGTGGCGGCGACCACCTCCAGCAGCAGCCAGGACTGGTCGAAACCGCCGGGGTCGATGCGGGCCAGGCGCCGCAGGGAGCCTCCGCCCTCCGGCAGCTCCGCCCCGCGGTCGTCGAGGAAGCGGTAGCCCAGCGCTCGCGCCATGCCGGCGCCGCCGTCGGTGGTCGCGCTGCCGCCCAGCCCGACGACCATCCTGGTCGCGCCCGCCTGGCGAACCTCGCCCAGCAGCTCCCCCACCCCGCCGGTGCTGGCGCCCAGCGGGTCGCGCTCCTCGTCGCCCACCAGCACCAGCCCCGCCGCCTGGGCGATCTCGACGACCCCCAGCACCTCCTGGCCCGCGCGCTTGAGCGCGTAGGCCGCCGCCACGGGGCGGTGCATCGGGCCGCGCACCAGGACCTGGCGGCGCGCCGCGCCCAGCGCCTCTGTCATCGCCTCGACGAAGCCGTCGCCCCCGTCGGACAGCGGGACCAGGTCGCACTCGACCCCTGGCGCCGCGCTCACCAGGCCGGCCGCGATGGCGCGCGCCGCCTCGAGCGGCGACAGGGTTCCCTTGTAGGCGTTGGGCGCGACCACGACCCTCATCGGTCTCGGGCCTGAGCCACCGGGGTCAGCCGGCGGGCGACGCGCTCAGTAGACCGGCGTGAGCCAGTCGAGCTTCTCTTCGATCCTGCCCTTGCAGATGTCGAAGTACATGACCTGCAGCGCCTTCGTGACCTCGCCGACCTTGCCGTCGCCGATGACGCGGTGGTCGATCTCCACCACCGGCGACACCTGGGCGCCGGTGCCGCAGAGGAACACCTCGCTGGCCACGTAGAGCTCGCTGCGGTCGAGGGAACGCTCCACCACCTCGAGGCCGAGGTCCTGGCGGGCGAGGTCGATCATCACCTTGCGGGTGACGCCCTCCAGGATGTTGTCGCTCTCGGGCGGGGTGATCAACTTGCCGTCGCGGACCACGAAGATGTTCTCCGCACTCCCCTCGCTCACGTGGCCGTCGTGGGTCAGCACGATGGCCTCGTCGAAGCCGTTGTCCATCGCCTCCGTCTTGGCCAGCGCCGAGTTGACGTAGATGCCGGTGACCTTGGCACGGGCGGGGGCGGCGTTGTCGTCCACGCGGCGCCACGAGCTCACCATGCAGCGGATGCCGTTGTCGACGTCGACATAGGCGCCGAAGGGCGCGGTGTAGATGGCGAAGGAGTCCTTGAGGCCATGGAGGCGCACGCCGATCTCCTCGGACGACTTGAAGGCCAGCGGCCGGACGTAGACGTCCTCGCGGTAACCATTGCGCCTGAGGATCTCAACCACCGAGGCCGACATCTCCTCGACCGTGTAGGGAAGCTCGATGCGGAGCACCTTGCAGGACTGATGGAGGCGCTTGAAGTGGGGCTCCAGCAGCACGCAGAAGAGCTGCTCCTGGGTCTCGCTCCAGTAGGCCCTGATCCCCTCGAAGCAGCCTGTCCCGTAATGCAGGGCATGGGTCATCAGGCCCAGGTGGACGTCACGGTACTGGCGGTATTCGCCGTCGAAGAAGACCCACGAGTCGGCCTGGGACGGCGCGGAGTAGGTGGCGGCGGCGTCCTCGGTGATAGCCATGGCCAAAGCCTAAGCGATAACCGTGGCGGCGGCGAAATCAGCCTGGAACGGCAGGTATCAGGTCAGCGAAGCTTTTGTAAACAAAGTGGTTCAGCCGCTTCCCGCGATCTATATTCAGGCCGAGCCACAGGTTCGGATCATGAAGGACTCCCGGCGCATCTCCGACTACATCCCGGACGCGTCGGCGCTGGTGGCCGCGGCGCTTGTCGTGGCTGCCGCGCTGGCGCCGGTGTCGGTCACCGTCAAGATCGAGATGCTGGCCGGCGGCGCGCTGATGATGTCGCTCGGCTGGATCTGGACGATGCGCGAGCACCGCGGCAGCCGCCAGGCAGACGAGACCCGCGCAGCGCGGCTGGTCGAGGAGAAGTCCGAGCTCGAGCGCCTCCTCGACGCCGCGATCAACTCCCAGATCGCCACGAGTGTCGACGTCGACCTCAAGCGCACCCTGCGCGAGCTGGGCCAGACGCTCAACGCCGACCTCGCGGCCTGCTTCATGCTCGAGCGCGACATCGGCATGCTGCGTCCCCAGCCCGGCGCGTTCGGCGTCGGCCCGGGCTCGCTGCAGGACTACCTCGTAAGCGGCCGCGACGAGGACCCCATCCAGCGCGTCCTGACCACGACCAAGCCGATCCTCAAGGCGCGGGGCGGGACGGCGGTGCCGCGCATGCTGCCGAAGGGCTTCGCCGCCGGGGCGGTGCTGCTGGCCCCGATGGTGGTGGAGGGCGACACCGCCGGCATCCTCGTGGTCGCCGCCCCCGACCGGGAGCGCTTCTCCGCGAAGGACGTCGAGCTGGCCATGGCCACCGCCTCCAGCTGCGGCGTCGCCCTCGTCAAGGAGCGCCTGCTGACCATCAGCCGCCAGCAGCTGAAGCACTCCACCGTGATCAAGGAGGTGGCGCTGGCGGTCAACTCCAGCCTAGACCTGCCCCAGATCCTCCACGTGTTCCTGGGCAAGGCCCGCGGGGTGGTCGAGTACGACCGCGCCGCGGTCGCGCTCTTCGACCATGGCGTCTACCGCGTCGAGGCGATGGTCGACGCCGAGGGCTACGTGCGGCGGCGGGCGCTCAACGCCGAGGGCGCCATCGCCGGCAGCATCTTTGCGCGCGTCCTCGACGGCACGATCGAGAAGCGCACCGACCTCGGCGGCGACGACGAGTTCGCCACCGAGGGGCCCGAGGAGGCGCGGATCGGCCACGCCTTCAGCGAGGTGATCGTGCCGATGCGCTCGAAGGGCGAGGTCGTCGGGTGTGTCGCCTTCAGGGCCGCCCGGGCGCGGGCATTCCCCTCCGATCTGCACCCGGTGCTCTACGA
>JAXDLV010000241.1:0-23220 GCA_034666445.1 Chloroflexota bacterium
GGTGTCGTCGTCCCAGCTGTAGGCGACCTCGAACTCGGGGTGGCCGCTGCCGAAGATCCACTGGTCGAAGAACCATCCCAGGCTCCTGCCGCTGACGTCCTCGCAGACGCGTACGAAGTCCTCGGTCACCACCAGGCCCACCCGGTGGCGGCGGACGTACTCGTGGACGGCGGCGTGGAAGACGTCGTCGCCGAGCAGCTGCTGCAGCATCCGCAGCACCCAGCCGCCCTTCTCGTAAAGGTGGAGGTCGAACAGCTCGAAGGGCTCGGTGTAGGCGCGGTAGACGATCGGCCGCCGGTACTCGGCGTCCTCGGCGAAGTACACCTGCGCGTGCAGCAGGTGGAGCCGCTGCTCCTCGTCGATGCCCCAGCGCTTGCGCGCCCAGTAGGGCCAGGCAAATGTGGCGAAGGCCTCGTTGAGCCACGCGTGGGCCCACTCGCGGCAGGTGACCAGGTCGCCGAACCACTGGTGCGCGAGCTCGTGGGACACCAGCCGGCCCCAGTCGAAGTCCGGTTCGGCGCGCTCGTCGGGCAGGATCTCGTCGATGTAGGTGGTGGCGGAGGTGTTCTCCATCCCCCCCCAGGTGAAGTCCTGGACGACCACCTGGGCGTACTTCTCGTAGGGGTAGGGCTCGCCGGCCAGCCCCGCCAGGGTACGCACCATGTGGCCGGTATCGCCGAACGCGCGCTCGCCGTCGGCGCGGCGGCCGGGCGGCACCATGTACTGAAGGGGGACGCCGTCGACCTCGTCCTGCCAGGTTTCGAACCTGCCCACCACCAGGCTGACCAGGTAGCTCACCTGGGGGATCGCCTGGCTCCAGTGCCAGACGCGGGCGCCGCCGCGGCGCGTGACCGAGAGGAGCGCGCCGTTGCTCACCGCCTCATACGCCGCCGGGGCTGTGACGATCATCTCGGTGCTGAAGCGCTGGTTGGGAAAGTCGTGGGTGGGGAACCAGAAGCGGGCGTACTCGTCCTGGCCCTGGGACCACGCCTGGTAGGGCCGGTCGGGGTACCCGTCGTCGGGGCCGGTGAAGTTGAGACCCACGCGGGGGCTGCCGTGGTAGGCGATGGCGACCTCGAGCTCGCGGCCGACCGGGAGGGCGCGTTCCAGCACCACCTCCAGCACGCCGCCCTCGTGGTGGAAGGCGAGGGGCCTGCCGCCGGCCGTCACACCGTCGACCGTCAGCTCACAGAGGTCGAAGCGCAGGCGGCGCAGGGGCCTGGCGATGGGGGAGAGGCGGTGGGTGGCGACGCCTTTGAGGGTCCGCCGCTCGGGGTTGACGTTGAGTTGCAGCACCAGGTGGTGGATGTCGGCCACGCGGTCGGGCGGCCAGCGAACCTCCGCTCCCGGGAGCCGGAACTCGCGCCGCGCGCCGCCCGCGACGTGGTGGCCGCCGCAGCTCTCAGCTTCCAGAAGAGTCACGAGGAGCGATTCTAGGTGGGCGACATTGATGTCGTCCGAGGGGCTACTGGACGGTGATCGTCCCCGTCATGTTCGGGTGCAGGCTGCAGTGGTAGGCGAATGACCCCGCGGCGTCGTACTTATGCGTGTACTTGAAGCCGCTGCTCTGTGTGCCGGAGTCGAACCCCCCAGCGCCGCCGTCGTCTGTGACGGTGTGCGAGGCGTCGGCGTCCTGCCACTCCCACTCGACGGTGTCACCTACCTTGATCGAGAGGTTGGCGGGGTCGAACTTGCCGCCGTTGGTGGCGTCGGCGAGCAGGGCGACCTTGGTGCCCCCGGGCGGTGGCGGGGCGGACGACTGCGCGGGTGACGGGCTGGCCTCGGCCACCGGGCTGGGCGCCGCGGTCGGGCTGGCTTCGGCTGACGGCGTGGGAGCCGGCTGGGCGGCGCCGCCGGTGACGTCGAACTCGACCTTGCCGATCGAGCCCTTCGGCACCGACTTCACCACCTCGTGGTTCTCATAGGGCGTGTGGTCGGTGAAGCCGAGGACGACGTATAGGGCGTGGTGGCCGTTGGTCACGTCGTGGATCGTGTAGTTCGTGTCCGTGGTGTGGTAGACGCCCGCGGTCTTCGGGATCACCTCGCCGGGCGGCGTGGGCGCGACGTCGAGGAAGAGGTGGAAATGCCCCTCGCCGAACTTGTGCCTGTCGGCCGAGTCGGTGGGGACCACCTTGAAGTTGACCGGGACGATGGTGACCTCGACGTCAGGGCCGTTGACCTTGACCGACGCGGTGGCGGTGGGGTCGGTCTTGAACACGCCGACCGTGTCCTTGGGGAGAGCGACCTCGCAGCCGGCCAGCAGGACCGCCAGCATCGCGACCAGAAGACCCTTGGACACCCGGCACCCTCCCTTGAGGCGGACCGCAACAGCAACGTATTGTAGCGGCCGATCTCCGCCCCGCCTCAGCCGGCCTTAATGAATCTGGGGGATGATTGGTCCATGCACCTGCTGGTAACACTGCTCGACCTGCCCCGCCGCGTCCCCGGCGGCCATGGCCCTGGCGGTCCGAGCGTCCCCGGTGGCGCGTCGTCGCACTGGGTGCTGCCCATCATGGGGCTGTTCTTCCTGCTGGCGATGGTCGCGGTCGTCGTGCTCATCGTCATGGCGGTGACCCGGCGCCCCCGCGGGGTTCAGGGCGGCGTGGTGGCGGCGAGCGCGGGTAACCCGGTGATCTCCGAGCTGGAGCTGCGCTACGCGCGCGGTGAGATCAGCCGCGAGGACTTCCTGCAGCGGCGCGCCGACCTGACCGGCTCTCCGCCGCCACTGCCGCCGGCAGCCCCCGCGAACCCCTCGCCCCCGGCCGAACCGCAGGGCTAGGGCCGGCGCCTCAGTTGAGGCGCTCGACCACCATCGCGATCCCCTGGCCGCCGCCGATGCAGAGCGCCGCCAGCCCGGTGGTGGCGCCGCGATCCTCCATGGCGTGGAGCAGGGTTGTGAGGATGCGCGTGCCGCTGGCCCCGATCGGGTGCCCCAGCGCAATCGCCCCACCGCGCACGTTGAGCTTGTCCTCGGGCACCGCCAGGTCGCGGGAGACCGCGATTGACTGGGCCGCGAACGCCTCGTTGAGCTCGAACAGGTCGATGTCGGAGAGCTGCATCCCCGCCTTCTTGAGGACCGCGCGGGTGGCCGGCGCCGGGCCGATGCCCATGATCCGCGGGGCCACGCCCACGGACGCGTAGGCCCGGATCCGCGCGATCGGCTTCCAGCCCTCGGCCGCGGCGCGCGACGCGCTGGCGATGACGGTGGCGGCGGCGCCGTCGTTGATGCCCGAGGCGTTGCCGGCGGTGACGCCGCCATCCTCTTTGACAAACGCCGGCTTGAGGCCGGAGAGCTTCTCCACGGTGGTGTCGGGACGGGGGTGCTCGTCGGTGTCAACCACCGTGTCGCCCTTGCGACCCTTGATGGTGACCGGCGTGATCTCGCGCTTGAAGTCGCCCGCGGCGATCGCCTCCCCGGCGAGCCTCTGGGAGCGGGCGGCGAACTCGTCCTGGTCCTCGCGGGACACCTCGAACTCCCTGGCGACGTTCTCGGCGGTAACGCCCATGTGGCACTTGTCGAAGGCGTCCCAGAGGCCGTCGACGATCATCTCGTCGATCAGCTCGGCGTTGCCCATGCGGTAGCCGGTGCGCGCCTTGTCGAGGACGTACGGGGCCCGGCTCATGCTCTCCATGCCGCCCGCCACCAGCACCTCGGCGTCGCCGGCCCGGATCGCCTGCGCCGCGAGGGCGACGGTCTTGAGACCGGAGCCGCAGACCTTGTTGATCGTCGTGGCGGGGACGCTGTCGGGGAGGCCGGCGAAGATCGAGGCCTGGCGGGCGACGTTCTGCCCCAGGCCCGCGCTGAGCACGTTGCCCATCAGCACCTCGTCGACCTTCTCGGGGGCCACGCCCGCCCGGGTCAGCGCCTCGGCCACGGCGATGCGGCCGAGCTCAACCGCGGACACGTCCGCGAACGCGCCGTTGAAGGTGCCGACCGGGGTGCGGACGGCGCTGAGAATGACTGCCTCTTCCAAACCTGGTTCTCCCTTCAGTCGATTGGCCGGTCGGTGGTGGAAACGAGTCTAGCCGCCGTCCTCTTCCCGGCCTCCCGTCACCGAGGGGCGAACGAGGGGGGAGGCGACAGGACGATCGGGTCGCTGCTCCAGGTCGCGCCCCCGTCGTGGGTTCGCGCCAGGCGGAGCTCGCTCAGCCGGCCATCCGGTTGATAGCCCCCTTCGATCGCGAAGCCGTCGGTTGGATTGATGAAGCAGAACGCGCCGTTGTAGATGGGCTCATCACTGTTGACCTCTGTCCAGTCCTCGTCGGGCCCGGCGGAGGCATACAGGTGACCGATTGCCACCGTGCGGTCGAAGTCATTGGGGTCGCCCACCAGCTTCCAACCCTGTTGCCCGTGGATGAACTGGATGGGGTCCTCGGGGAAGACCTCGAACGGCTGCTTCACGCTCGGTACCCAGGTGTTGCCGCCGTCGCTCGTACGGTACAGCTCCACATGCCTGTCGCAGCAGAACGCCATCACGACGAAATAGCCGTGGGAGCTGTCGCTGAAGGCCGGGGCGGTAGTTCCCAGGGCTCCGACCGAGCTGGGCGTCGTCCCACAGCCCGGTGACCCCCTCCAGCAGTTGCCCGGCGGCAACGGCAGCTCCTGCATCGTCCAGCTGCGGCCCCCGTCGTGGGTCACCCGCAGGTAGCCGTGGCTGGTGGTTACGCACATGCCCGTCATCCACCCCGTGTTCTCGTCCTTGAATGCCGCCGGATTGAGGCCACAGCGGGGCGAGCCATCCGGCGGCGGAAAAGGAGGGGCCGACACCGGCTGGCTGTCCCGGGTCACCTGCTCCCAGGTGTCGCCGCCGTCAGTGGTGCGGAAGACGGACATCGTGGCCCTACCCGCGGAGACGCCCTCATCGACCGACAGCCAGCCGTGCTGGTTATCGACGAACTGCAGGCCCGAAGGGTAACCGGCAACCTGGAACTGGCCGCTGGACCGCCAGCTCTTGCCTCCGTCCGAGGTGCGCACCACGCGCAGGAAGCCGCCAGCCAGTCCGTCGGGGAAGTCCAGGGCGACTGCCCAGGCGTGCGTCTCGTCGCCGAACTCGATGGGTCCGCGAAGGTCGCGCCGGAGGTCGCCGGCACCCGCGCCCTTCCATTCCATTCCATCGGTCGTCCTGTAAAGCTCGCGGGAGGTCGTCGGGTCGCCCCGGTCGGGCTTCGAGTCCGCCTCGGCCCAGCCGACCTGAGTCGACAGCATCTTCAGTCGCCCGATGAGGGGCGAAACGCTGAGCAGGTTCTGAGGGGGCGCAGGCGAGGTCGTCGGCGTGGCAACCGAACCCGGCGTGGGCGTCCTCCCGCCGGCGGGAATCGTGTTCCGCTCGGCCAGTAACCCGTAATTGTTTACCGCCAGTGCCACCACGGCCAGGACGGCCACCCCGCCAATGACGCTGGCGGCGAAGACGGGCGCCTGGGGCAGCGACGCCAACCACCCCCGGCGGCGGGGCCTGTCCAGGATCCGGCCCTGGAGGCCTGCCGGCGGCGGGGTGGAGGCGCCTCGGTCGAGGTAGCCGCGGAGGCGGTCGTCGAAGTCCTGGTCAGTCATAGCTGAGCTCCTTGCGCATTGACGCGAGGGCGCGGGCGAGGTGGCTCCGCGCGGTGCCCGGTCGGCATCCCATGAGGTCGGCGCATTCGTCGAGGGGGTAGCCGTGCTGGTAGTGGAGGGTCACCACCGCCCGCTGCTGGCGGGAGAGGCTGCGGTACGCCGCGTCGAGGTCGATGTCGTTGTCAGCCCATGCCTCCCCGGCGGCTTCGGGTTCGCGAGCGGTGGTGCTCCAGAGGGCCAGCCGCCGCCGGGAGCGGAGGCATTCCCGGACGCATATCCGGCGCAGCCAGGCCCGGCGGCGGGCGGGGTCCCGCAGGCTGCCCCACGCGCGCCAGGCGTTCTCCATGGTCGCCTGGACCGCGTCCTCCGCCTCGCCCCGGTCGCGGAGGATCGTGAACGCCATCGCGAAGAGCGGCCCGGTGCTCGCCCGGACCGCGTCGTCGTACTCCCGGTCGGTGTCTGTCAAAGCCGCCCCCACCTTCCTGACGCTGATCATGAAACACAAGAGACACGCGGGGGCGGTTTGGTTTACACGGTTTACTTGCCTCGATGACCCCCGACAACGCCGTTGCGCTGGCCGCCGAGCTGGCTGACGCGTTCGCGCCCGGTGCGGACGAGCGGGACCGCAGCGGCGACCTTCCCGCCGCCAACCTGGCGCTGGCCCGCGACCGCGGCGCCCCGGCGCTGACCGTCCCGGTGGAGCACGGCGGCATGGGCGCCGACCTGCACGCCTTCGCGGCCTACCAGGAGCGCCTGGCGCGCGGCGACGGGGCCACGGCGCTGGTCCTCGCGATGCACCACATGCTGATTGGCGGCGAGGCGGATGCCGGTCTGTGGCCGGCGGACAGCTTCGCCGAGGTCTGCGGCGCCGCGGTCGAACGTGGCGCCCTGGTCAACTCCGCCGCCACCGAGCCCGGTGCCGGCAGCCCGTCGCTGGGCGGCCTGCCCCGGGCCACCGCCGCGCCCCGGGACGGCGAGGCGGCGACCGCCCCGGCTCCCGGCAGCGCCTGGCTGCTGAGCGGCCGCAAGGCGTACACCACCGGCGCCCCCGAGCTCGCCTTCATGCGCGTCAGCGCCACCATCACACCGGCCGCCGGCGAGCCCTTCGGCGCGCGCTTCCTGGTGCGCATGCCGGCCGACGGCGTCAGCTTCGACCCCGACGCGTGGGACCCGGCGGCCCTCAGGGCCGCGGCCAACTTCGACGTCATCTTCGACGCCACTCCCGGCGTGTTCCTCTACCGCGAGGACACCCGCGGCTGCGAGGGCAACGTGTGGTTCCAGGTGGCCATCGCCGCCACCTACCTGGGCATCGGCCAGGCGGCCTACGAAGCCGGCCGCGACCACCTCCGAGACCGGCCTGCCGGCGGCGGCGGGCGCACCATCGCCGACATCGAGTCCGTGCGCGTTCGCCTGGGTCGAGTGCGTGGCGACCTCATGGTGGCCCGCCGGAACCTGCTGGCCACCTGCGCGGAGTGGACCACGCTGCCGCGGGCGCGGCGTGAGGACCTCGTCGGCGCCGTTGCCCTGGCCAAGGTCACGGCCGTCACCGCGGCGGCGGCCGCCGCGGACGAGGTGCTGGCCCTCACGGGGGCCACCGGCTTCGACCGGCGCCTCCCGTTCGAGCGCTTCGTCCGCGAGACCCGTGCCGGGTTGCTCCACCCCCCGGTCGAGGACGTCGCCTTCGCGAGGCTGGCCGCCGAGGAGCTCGACGCCTAGGCCAGGTTGACGGGGTCGAGCAGGGCCTCGCGCTCTGCGGGGGGGACCTCGAGCTGGTTCTCCATCATCTCGATGAGCTTCTTGCGGCCCTTGGGAGTGCCGATCAGGACCGCGCCTGCGATCCGACCCTTGTAGAAGAACAGCGCCCGGTAGAGGCGGTTCTCGATGTCGAGCTTCGTGACGGACTCCAGCTCCGCCCCGGTCTCGGGTGTGATCCCCATGACCGCCAGGTTGGAGTTGAACATCGAGGTCGTGTAGGTGGGGATGTCCTTGTGGGCGACCCTGCGCCCCAGCATGTTCTGGGCGATCACGTTGCCGTGCGCCATGGAGTTGTCCCACGTGCCCATCTGGTTGCGGCGGCCGTCGAGCATGAGGTCGGTGAAGCGGGCGATGTCGCCGCCCGCGTAGATGCCGGGGACGCTGGTCTCGAGGTACTCGTCGACGACGATGCCGTTGTCGTGCTCGACGGGCGTGCCCTCCAGCCACTCCTCGTACATGTCGAGGCCGAGGCCGTAGCCGAGCATGTCGACGCTGATCTCGCGGCCCTCGGTGGTGTGCACCGCGATGTGGCCGTTGGCCGCCGCCACCTTGGCCACCTCGTTGTTGTAGATGGTCTCGACGCCCGCCTCCTTGGCCAGGAAGTCGACCATCTCCCCGCCGGGCTCGTCGAGGACGCGGCGCAGGAACCGCGGGCCGCGCTGGATCCAGTAGACCTGCAGGCCGCGATGGCGGAACCCCTCGGCCAGCTCGTACGCGATGAAGCTGCCACCCACCACCGCGGCGGCCTTGGAGGACGCCATCTTCTCGATCAGGGCGTCGGTGTCGTCGAGGGTCTGGAAACCGTAGACCTTGTCGCGAACGTCGTCGGCGCCGGGTGCCGGGTAGGGATTGGGGCGGCCGCCGGTGGCGATCATCAGCTTGTCGTAGGGCAGCTCGGAGCCGTCATCGAAGTGGACCGTCCGTCCCTCGGTGTCGAGCGCGGTCGCGACCCGCTCCAGGCGGAGGTCGATGCCCTTCTCCTTGTGCTGCTCGACGCTGCGGAGGATCACCCGCTCCAGCGGGATGCCGCCCTTGAGGTAGCGGGGGAGCGACACGCGGTTGTACAGCGGGTATGGCTCCAGCCCGACCATCGTCACCTGGGAGTCGGGCGCCTCCTTCTTCAGCAACTCGGCGGCGGTGGTGCCGGCGATGCCGTTGCCGATGATCAGGAAGCGCTCAGACATAACGCGCAGTCTATGTCGGGGTGACGCCCCCGAGGGCGCGTCGGGGGCGCCCGGCTCTAACGCGGCGCCAACCCGCGGACCGCATCAAGCTCGTTGCTTGACCGCTCCCAATTCGGTGGTGTGACAGCGGGTGCAAATAGATGTCGCAAAAGGCCCGAATCTGTGATTTGGCTGTTACACTGCGCGACGTGAACGCGCAAGCACAGGCCGACCCCGGCACCGAGGTCACCCACGTCATGATCGTCGAGGACGATCCCGACATCGCCTCCGTCCTGGAGAGCTTCTGCACCCAGCTGGGCTACAAGAGCACGGTGGTCATCAACGGACAGGACGCCATCGAGATGTTCCGCGAGCAGCGCCCGTCGCTGATGCTCCTGGACCTCATGCTCCCCGGCATCTCGGGGTTCGAGGTGTGCAGGGCGGTGCGGAGCTTCGACCCCGTCACGCCCGTGATCATCATCAGCGCCCGCGGCGACACAGCCGACCTCGTGGTCGCGCTCGACCGTGGCGCCGACGACTACCTGATCAAGCCCTTCAAGCTGCGCGAGCTCGAGGCCCGCATGGCCACCCAGCTGCGCCGCGCCGAGCTGACCAAGCGCCACAGCGGCGGCACCCTGGTCAACCAGCCGATGTCGTTCGGGGACCTGGTGATCGACTCCGCCGAGCACCGCGTCACGCTTGACAACGAGGCCGTCAGCCTGAGCCCGCTCGAATACCGCCTCCTGGAGTACTTCGCCACCCACGCCGGACAGGTGATCAGCCGCGAGCGTCTCCTGCAGGACGTGTGGCGCTACGTGGGCGAGGTGGAGACGCGGACCGTGGACACCCACGTCGGCCGGCTGCGCAAGAAGATCGAGCAGGACGTCAAGCAGCCGCAGCACATCGTGTCGGTCCCCGGGTTCGGGTACCGGTTCGAGCGCCGCTTCAGGGCGGAGGCCCCGGCAGAAGCCATCCACTAGGGGTCTGCCGCGTGACAGGCGCTTGCCGCCCGCTCGGCAACCGTGCCATGCTGGGCGTCCGATGGGTTCCAATCCGCCACCGGAGCCGTCACCAGCTGGGGGAATAGAGCTCGGCCGACCGGCCTCCCTCGATCCCGGCGCGCCCGCTCCCGGCCTCGACCCCGGCATCCTGGCGCCCCCATTCGATGCCGCCGCGCCGGCCCCACCGCGTCGCCGCCGAGGGCTTGCCTGGGGCCTGATCGGGTTCCTTGGTCTGATCGCCGTCGTCGGCGGCCTGTTCGCCGCCTACCAGCTGGTGCTGGCCTCGGGCGACCGGGAGGTGAGCAAGGTCCCGGATGACGCCACGGTCTACGTCGCCGTGTTCATCGACCCGCCGCTCCTGCAGAAGGCCGCGCTGCTGAACATCGTCAAGAAGTTCCCCAAGGGCGACACCGAGCAGGGCCGCGACGAGAAGCTCAACGAGCAGATGGACAAGGCCTTCAAGGACACCGGCCTCAGCTTCAAGGACGACATCAAGCCATGGCTCGGCGGCCAGGTGTCGTTCGAGGCGAAGGTTGACAGCCTCGCCAACGGCACCACCGGTCCAGCCGCGTTCCTGGTGGCGTCGAAGGACGACAAGCTGGCCGCGGCCACCCTCGACAAGGCCAGGGAGCACAGCAAGGACTACGAGTGGACCAAGACCACCCACGACGGCGTTGACGTCTGGGTGGGGAAGAGGAAGCCCCCGGTTCCGTCCAGCGGCAGCTCGGGTGGCACGACGACCTGCAACGGGTCGAGCTGCACCACCACGTTCGGGCCGACGAGCGCGGGCTCCACCACCTCGGACAGCACGCAGGCCGTCATTGAGAACGCTTATGCGGTGGTCGACGGCACCGTGGTCCTGGGCTCGAGCCAGGTGGCCGTCGAGGCGGTGATCGACACCGCGCACGGTAAGCACGGGCGTCTGTCGGACTCGGAGGACTACAAGAACGTCGAGAAGAAGCTGACCACCAACCGCCTGGTGTCGGGCTACATCAACTTCCCCAGGCTGGCGGAGAAGCTCAAGAACGGCAGCGGCACCGACGGCCTCCCCGACAGCGTCAAGAACCAGCTGGACGCGGTCCGGCCGCTGGGCTTCACGATCGCCGCCAAGGACGACACCCTGGTGGCGCAGGTGGCGGGCGACCTGGACAGCTCCAAGCTGGACGAGGAGACGAGGCAGGCGCTCACAGGCAGCCGTCACACCAATGCCATGCTGGGAAGCCTCCCCGCCGACGCCTTCGGGGCGTTTGGGGGGACCGGGATCAAGAAGATCTCGAAGCAGCTCGCCGACTCCTCCGGCGCGTTCCCGCCCGACTTCCGCGACACCCTCGACAGGCTGGGCCTGAGCGACCCGAACGGGCCGCTGTCTCACCTCGGCCCCGACTACGCGGTCTCAATCGATGACGGCAAGCAAGGTCCCTACTTCGGCCTCGTGACCAGCACCGACGACGAGGTCGGCACCACCCAGCTGCTGGACAAGCTTGCCGAGCTGATGACGAGCAAGAGCAACGGGTTCGGCTCGGCGTCGGGGAGCGCCTCGGGTGGCGCCACCCTCCAGGTGACGCCGAGCTCTCCCATCGCCGTCCCCCCCGCCGTCAAGCCGACGCCCTCGGTCAAGCCCACCCCCGGTGTGCGCGCGGCGCCGCGGCCATCGCCCCCGCCGAGCCCGCAGTTCATCTTCCCGTCGCCATACCCCCTGGTGCCGGCGGGCACGGCGGAGCAGTACAAGAGCGTGACGATCAAGACCCTCACCCCCTCCTACGCGATCCCCGACCACGAGTCGTCGACGCCAGCGTACGCGGTGGTGTCGGGCGAGGCCATCGTCGGGTCGGCTGTCGAGGAGGTGAAGAAGCTCATCGACGCCCAGGATGGTGGTAGCAACATCACCGGGACCGACGCGTGGAAGCGGGGCGCGGCGGCGAGCCCGGACCTCGGCGCGACCTTCTTCTTCCTGAACTTCGACACCATCCGGCCGGCGATCGAGAGGTCCATCTCCAGCGAGGACCGCGACAACTATGACCGTGACACCGCGCCGTACCTCAAGCCTCTGAAGGCGCTGATGGCCAGCGGCAAGTCGGACGCCAACGGCTACACCGAGCAGGTGGTGCTGGTCTTCCAGTAGCCGCGGCCGGGGCCGCGGCTAAGACGGGCCCGGGGGGCCTCAGCCCGCGTACTCCTCCAGCATCGCGATCGTGGTCTTGATCCCGCCCTCGAACTGGGCGACGTCCAACTTCTCGTTGGGCGAGTGGAGCCGGTCGTCCGGCAGGCCGAAGCCCGAAGCGACCAGCTCGACGCCCAGCGCCTTCTGGAACGCCGACATCACGGGGATGCTGCCGCCCATCCGTACGAACACGGGGTCCTGGCCAAAGCCGCGCTTGAAGGCGCGGGCTGCCGCCTGCACCCCACGACCGTCGACGGGCGCCTGCACTGGCGGGTCGACGCTGATCGGCCGGACGGTGAAGGTCACCCCCGGCGTCTGCAGCGTGGCCACGAAGGCGACGAACGCGTCGTAGACCTCCTGGGGGTCCTGGTCCGGGACCAGCCGCATGGAAACCTTGGCCACCGCTCGCGCGGGGATGACGGTCTTGGGGCCGTCGCCGACGAAGCCACCGCGGATGCCGTGGACATCGAGTGTCGGCCGCGCGTAGGTACGGTGAAGGATGCCGTACTCCTTCTCGCCAAAGAACGCGGTGCTGCCGATCTCGTCACGGAGCAGGGCCGCCTCGTCGATGCCGAGCTTCTTCCATGACTCCAGCTCGGCGGGGTCGGGGTCCACGACCCGGTCATAGAAGCCCGGCACCTGGACGCGGCCTGAGGTGTCCTTGAGGGCCGCGATCGCCCAGGCCAGCGCGTTGAGGGGGTTGGGGGCGGCGCCCCCGTAGGTCCCGGAGTGGAGGTCGGCGGCGGCGCCGACGGCCTCGACCTCGGTGTACACCAGGCCCCGCAGGCCGGTTAGCACGGCCGGCAGGCCGGGGCGGGGGAAGTTGTTGTCGGCGACAAAGACGGCGTCGCCCGCCATCTCGTCCTTGTTGTCAAGGAGGTAGTGCTCCAGCGACTTGCCGCTGATCTCCTCCTCGCCCTCGATCGCCCACTTCACGTTGACCGGCAGGCCGCCGCCGGTGCGCATCAGCGCGTCGAGGCCCTTCAGGATCGCGAAGAACTGCCCCTTGTTGTCGGACGACCCCCGGGCGTAGATCTTGCCGTCGCGGACCTCGGGGGCGAACGGCGGCGAGCTCCACTCCTCCAGGGGGTCGGCGGGCTGGACGTCGTAGTGGCCGTAGAGCAGGAGAGTCGGCTTGCCCTCGGCGCCGAGCCAGTCGCCGCGCACCACGGGCGACCCGGGTTGCGAGGGGTGCGCCAGGTGGACGTTCTCCATGCCGGCGGCCCGGAGCGCGTCGGCGGTCGCCTCGGCCCCGTGGCGTAGATCGTCCGCGTGCTCAGGAAGGGCGCTGATGCTGGGGATGCGCAGGAGCTCGAAGAGACCCTCGATCGACTCCTGCAGGTGCTCCCCGGCGTGGTCGAAGGAGCTCAGAGCTGGTAGAGCCGGGTTTCGAGGTCCTCGCGACGGTCGCCGTCGCCCGCGCGGAGCCAGGGGTCGGGCTCGATGGCGAGCTCGTTGCCCTCGACGAGCATGGCCAGGAGCTGCTGGTGACTGCCCTTTGCCTCTGCCAGTCCCTCGTCCAGCTCCAAGGTCGTTGTCCCTTCGACTTGGATCATCCATCGACCCTAACAGCCGTCCTCGAGTTGGTCAACGCGCGGCGCGTCATGACTCGACCGTCGGGTTTGGGGCTGGCCTTAGGGGACTGCGTACTCCGTCACGACACCCGAGGTGGTGATCGCCCCGATGCGGTGTGGGCTGGACTCGGCGAACCAGAGCCGGCCGTCGGGCCCGGCGGTGATCTCCTCTGCAGTGCCCCCTATCGCTATGGATGACGACGCCCCGTCGCCGGCCACCGCGCCTATGGCGCCGACAGCTGTGGCCCACAGGCGCCCGTCCGCGCCCTGGACCATGTACTTCCCAAAGCCGCGCCCGGTGAAGTAGTCGCGCGCCGGAAGGTTGGAGGTTACGAACCTCTTCGTCGAGCTGTTATAGAAGGCGAGGCAGTGGTTTGGTGCCGGCGACGGGCAGCCATTCCCGTCGTAAGCCGCCGCCGGTGATCCTCCCCAGCTGGCCAGTCCGCCCACCAACGACGGCGCCCCCTCTCCGAAACCGTCCCCGACGGTTTCGGAGAAGATCGGGTTCCAGGCGTTCACGACACCGTTCTTCTTAACGTGGTCTACCGATTCGTCGGCGAGGTTTGTGAAGAACATGCCACCGCTCGGGTCGCCCACGATGCCCACCGGCTTCGCGGTGACGGGGTACACGAGGCAGACGAGATCGTTGATGTCACAGACGCTGTAAACGGTGGGCGGAATCGCGAAGAAGTCGATGGCTCCCGCGGTGTCGACTCGCCCAAGAAGGCCGTCGTCCTTCTCGGTGAACCAGACCCTTCCGTCGGTTCCCAGCGCGATGCCGTCGGTGCAGTTGATCTCCCTGGCAACTGTGGGCTGGTAGTGGCTCACGCTGCCGGTGACGTCGATCCGACCGACGCCCCCGACCTCGGTGAACCACAGGGCGCCGTCAGCGCCGGAGGTGATCAGCTCGGGCTGGTGACCTGCCGTCGGGTAGACCCTGACGCCGCCCGAGGTGGTGACCCGGCCGATGCCGCCGGGGTAGGTGTACCAGAGGGCGCCATCCGGACCTGACGTGATGCTGTTTGGCCCCGCAGGGAGCCTGTCGCAGGTGGGCTTGGCGGGGCCGGCTGACGCCGGCGTGATCGCCGTCGCCATTGGCGTCAGCGCGCACGCCAAAATGAATACGAGCTTGGTTCCCCGCCGCAACACAGTAGCCATCCGCCCAGTCCCCCGCGATGCTGTTAACCAACCCGCAATCTAGCAGTTCCAGGGGGCCGCGCCCATCCCAGGGGCCATATCGTTACACCGAAGCGAGACCGGCCGGTTGATATAATCCGCCGAGGAATTTTCCCCCCGTCACCGTACCGGTGAAGGGGTTTTTTGTTTTTGGGAGAGCAATGCGCTTCGCCACCCTGCTGCAGCTGGTCCGCGTCATCCCGAAGTACGGGCGTGTGATCTACTGCCTGTACCGGGACCCCCGCACGCCACGATGGTGGAAGGTCGGGCTGGGCGTGGCGCTCGGGGTGATCTGGACCCCCTTCATCAACATCCCCGAGGTCATCCCCGTCCTCGGGCAGATGGAGTGGGTGGCGCTCACCCTGCTGGCGCTGCGCATCGCGGTCAGCCGGGCTCCCGAGGACCTCGTCGCCGACCACGAGCGGGCGATCGAGGAAGGCACGAGCATCTGGCACCAGGACCTCAAGGCGGCGCAGTCGCGCGCCTCCGAGTTCCGGACGCGCCGGGTCGGCGGCTGAGGAGGTAGTCGGATGAAGGTCCTGTTCCTGAAGGATGTCCAGGGCACCGCGGCCAGCGGTGACGTCAAGGAGGTCACGCCGGGCTTCGCCCGCAACTACCTCTTCCCCCGCCACCTCGCCACCCACGTGACGCCGCGGGCGCTGGAGCACGTGGAGAAGGTGCGCGCGTCGTCGGAGCGGCGCGCACAGGCCGCCCAGGACGATGCCGGCAAGCTGGCCCAGCAGCTGGGGGAGGCCTACGTCACCCTGACGGTCCGCGCCGGCGAAGACGGCAAGCTGTTCGGCTCGATCACCAACCAGGACGTCGCCGACGCCCTCGACCTGCAGTACGGGATCACCGTCGACAAGCGCAAGATCTCGCTCACCGACACGATCCGCGCGGTCGGCTCCTGGGTCGCCGACGTGGACCTGGGCCATGGCATCACGGCCACCGTCAACCTCAACGTCGAAGCCGAGTAACCCCTTGATCCCAGCGCCGTGAGCCTGCAGACCCAGGCGACCTCGGCAGCCACGCCACCGCAGAACCTGGAGGCGGAGGCAGCCGTCCTGGGGGCGGTGCTGGTCAGCCGCGAGGCCGCCGAGCAGGTGGCCGACGTCCTCAAGCCCGAGTACTTCTACAGCCCCCGCAACGCGCACGTCTTCCGCTGCGCCCAGGAGCTGCTGCAGCGTGGCGAGCCGGTCGACATCCTCACCGTCAACGCCCAGCTGCAGAAGCTGGGGCTGCTGGAGATGGCCGGCGGGTCCGAGTACCTGGCTCAGCTCGAGTCCAGCGGGGGGATGGCCGGCAACGCCGTCCAGTACGCGCGTCTCATCGAGGAGACCGCGGTGCGCCGCGGGCTGCTGTCGGCGTCGGTGCTGATGCACCAGCTCGGCAGCAACGCCATGCTCTCGATCGACGACGCCCTCGACCAGGCCGGCGCCGAGATCCTGCGCCTGGCCAACGAGCGGACCACGCAGGACGCCATCCACATCAGCTCGGCGCTGCATGACTACTGGGACCGGATCGAGAAGCTCCACGAGAACCCCGACCAGGCCCCCGGTGTGCGCACCGGCTTCCCCGACCTCGACCGCATGACCGGCGGCCTGCAGCCGGGCAGCCTGGTCATCCTCGCCGCCCGACCGAGCATCGGCAAGACGTCGCTGGCGCTCAACATCGCCCAGCACGTGGCCGTCAAGGAGCACGTGCCGGTGGCGGTGTTCTCGCTGGAGATGTCGCGCTGGGAGCTGACCCAGCGGCTCCTCTGCGGCGAGGCCGGCGTCGACTCCTACCTGCTCCGCACCGGCAAGCTGGGCGAGAACGACTGGGCCAAGATCGCCAACGCCATGGGCACGCTCTCGGAGGCCGAGCTGTACATCGACGACCGGCCCGGCGTCACCGCGCTGGAGATGCGGGCGAAGGCGCGGCGGCTGAAGATGCAGAAGAAGATCGGGCTGATCGTGATCGACTACGTACAGCTGATGTCCGGGGGAGGGAGGACCGATAACCGGACGCAGGAGGTCTCCGAGATCTCACGCTCGCTGAAGCGCCTGTCGGTGGAGCTGGACATCCCCGTGCTGGCGCTGAGCCAGCTCTCCCGGGCCCCCGAGCAGCGCGGCGACCACCGCCCCCAGCTCTCGGACCTGAGGGAGTCGGGCTGTCTGACCGGCGAGAGCCTGGTCTACCTTCCGGGTGCGGGGGTCTACCGGCCGATCGCGGAGCTGGTCGGTCAGACAGGTTTCTCGGTAATGGCCCTGAACACCAGGACGTGGCTGCTGGAGGAACGGACCGTCACCAACGCGTTCAGTACTGGCCGTAAGCCAGTCTTCCGACTGGAGACCGGGCTCGGCCGCGCTATCCGGGCCACTGGCAACCATAAGTTCCTAACCCTCGACGGCTGGCGGCGCCTGGACGAGATCGAAGTCGGTACTCGGCTCGCGATGCCACGGTGGTTGACCGGCCCGGCTGAGCAGACAATGCCGGACTCCGAGCTCGCGCTCCTCGGTCACCTGATCGGAGATGGCTGCACGCTGCCGCGGCATGTAACGCAGTACACGACCCGGGAACCAGCCCTGGCGAAGATCGTTGCAGAACTCGCCACAGCTATCTGGCCGGATGGCGTGGTGCCTCGCATCAACCCGGAACGGGGCTGGATTCAGGTCTACCTAGCGGCTTCACGACCTCTCGCTCGTGGTCGACGGAATCCCATCGCTCAGTGGCTCGATGAAATGGGCATCTTTGGCCTGAGGTCGCATGAGAAGCGAGTTCCCCACAGGGTCTTTGCCCAGCCCTTGCCCGCGATTGCGACCTTCCTGCGCCACCTTTGGTCGACTGACGGTTCCATGCGCACTGTCACGGGCGTCTACTACGCGACGAGCAGCCCGCAGCTCGCTCGCGACGTCCAGTCCCTCCTGCTGCGGCTGGGCATCAACGCCGTTATTCGTAGCTACGCCCAGCAGGGTAAGGGCAGGGACCAGTACCACGTGATGGTCATGGGCAAGGGTGAGATTGAGCGATTCCTCGACCTGGTGGGCACGATCACCGAGGCTCGGCTGGACTCGAAGATCGAGATGCTCCTGGACCTGGCGCCCAGGATGGCCAATACCAACCGTGATGTGATCCCGGCGCAGGTCTGGAGCATGTGCGCGTTGCCGGCTGCGGCATCACGCGGGATGACGCATCGGAGGCTTCAAGCCGAGCTCGGGATGTCTTACGCGGGTCACGGGCTGTACAGGCAGAACGTGAGCCGCAAGCGAGCCCTCGCGATGGCTGAGGTGACGGGCTCCGACGACCTGGCGCGACTCGCAACAAGCGACGTTTACTGGGACAGGGTGACCCGAATTGACGCTGACGGGATTGACGACGTCTACGACCTGACCGTCGAGGGGCTCCACAACTTTGTGGTCAATGACATCGTGGCCCACAACTCGCTCGAGCAGGACGCGGACGTCGTGATGTTCCTGTACCGCGAGGGCGTGCACAACCAGGAGGTGCCCAAGAACAAGACGGAGCTCCAGGTGGCCAAGCACCGCAACGGGCCGACGGGCGACGTCCCGATGGTCTTCCTCGAGAGCCAGACAAAGTTCGTCAGCGCCACGCGGCAATCGCCGGAGGGCCCCGGCCGTCCGCGCGTGAACCAGCCGGAAGCGTAGGCGGCGGAACCCGGCGATGCCAACAGCGATACTGGTCGGCGGCCAGTGGGGTGACGAGGGCAAGGGCAAGGTCATCGACATCCTCGCCTCCCAGACGGACATGGTCATCCGCAGCCAGGGTGGCAACAACGCGGGCCACACCGTCGTCCACGACGGCACCACCTACAAGTTCCACCTGATCCCGTCGGGGATCCTGTTCCCCACCTGCCAGTGCGTCATCGGCAACGGCACCGTGCTCGACCCCCGGGTGCTGATGGAGGAGATCGACGGGCTCCACGAGAAGGGGATCTCCACCGACCACCTGGTGATCTCCGACCGGGCCCACATGATCATGCCGTACCACCCGGTCTTCGACCGGCTGGAGGAGGAGGCCCGCGGCGACGACCGTCTCGGCACCACCTACCGCGGCATCGGGCCGGCGTACGCCGACAAGATCCGGCGCATCGGCTTCCGGATCGGGGACCTCGCCAAACCCCGCTTCCTGGCCAAGAAGCTGAAGTTCGTCCTGCGCCTGAAGAACGAGATCCTGCGCGGGCTGTACGACACCGAGCTGTTCGAGGAGGACGTCATCCTCGACGAGTACATCCGCCTCGGCGAGCAGCTGCGGCCCTACATCCGCGACATCTTCCCGATGGTGCAGGAGGCCCTCCGGGCCGACAGCAAGATCCTCCTCGAGGGCGCCCAGGGGGCCCTGCTGGACCTCGACTTCGGCACCTACCCGTACGTCACCTCGTCATCGCCCACGGCCGGCGGCGCGCTGACGGGGTCGGGCATCCCGCCGCGCGAGGTCGACTCCACCATCGGGGTGTTCAAGGCCTACAGCACCCGCGTCGGCTACGGCCCGATGCCGACCGAGCTGACCGGTGAGGTCGGCGACGTCATGCGCGAGCGCGGGGCCGAATACGGCACCACCACGGGCCGCGCCCGAAGGGTGGGCTGGTTCGACGGGGCGGTGGCGCGCTACTCCGCGCTCCTCAACGGCGTCGACTCGATCGCCCTCACCAAGCTCGACGTGCTCAGCGAGTACGAGACGATCCGCGTGGGCACCGGCTACTTCTTCCGAGGGGAGCACTTCGAGTTCCCCATGAGCAACATCTCCCACCTGAAGCACTGCGAGCCGGTCTACGAGGACCTGCCCGGGTGGATGGCGCCCATCGCCGACGCCAAGAGGTGGGAGGACCTGCCGGCTGCGTGCCAGCGCTACGTCGAGCGCCTGGGTGAGCTGATCGGCGCACCGGTCGACCTCATCTCCGTCGGCGCCAGCCGCGACGAGACCATCCTCCGCAAGCTGCCCTACTAGCGCCGCGCCGGCGCTCAGGGAGTCGTAAGGTCCCGCCTGTAACCTCTACGGGCTTTGAACCTGCTCGACCTGGTGATCCTGCTGTTCATCTTCGGGGCACTGGGGAACGGCTTCCGGCGCGGCTTCTCACTGTCGGCGCTGTCGTACCTGGGCCTGGTGGCCGGGGTGGCCCTTGGCGCCGCCCTGGCGGCGCCCGTCCAGCGCCTGCTGGCGGCGCCCGCCAGCACCGCCGCGTACATCGGGCTGGGGATGATTTTCTTTGCGGCACTGGTGGGCAGCAGCATCGGCTACGCCGCCGGCGAGCCCATCCGCCTGCGCATCCTGCGGCGGCCGACGGGCGGCCGGATCGATTCCGCCGCCGGGGCGCTGTTCTCGGTGTTCACCGTGCTGGCCACGTCGTGGTTCCTCGGCCTGTCCTTCGACCGCGGGCCCTTCCCGCCGGTCTCCAGTGCGATCCAGAGCTCCTTCATCCTCAAGACCCTGGACTCGGTGTTCCCCAAGCCCCCCGCCTTCCTCAGCGGCGCGGAGCAGATCATCGCCGGGGTTCCCTACCCGAAGGTCTTCGACAGCCTCAACCCCAACCTCCCCGGCCCGGTGGCGATCGACCCCGCGGTGGCCAACAACGCCGCCGTCGCCGCTGCGGCGCGCGAGACGGTCAAGGTTCGCAGCCTGGGTTGCGGCGGTGAGGTCTTCGGCAGTGGCTTCCCGGTCGCCAACGGCTACGTCATCAGCAACGCCCACGTGGTGGCCGGCACCCACAACACCCGGGTGGTGACCCCCGATGGCAGGTCGCTCAACGCCACCGTGGTCCTGTTCGACCCCGACCGCGACGTCTCGATCCTGAAGGTCGGCGACCTCAACATGGCCGCCCTACCCACGGCCAACGCCACGCGCGGCACGTCGGGCGCCACCATCGGCTACCCCGGGGGCGGCAACGAGCGGGTGGCCGCGGCCGCGGTGCGCACCGAGGTGGAGGCCCTGGGTCGCGACATCTATGGCGAGAGCCAGGTGACCCGACAGATCTACGTCCTCACCGCCGACATCCACCCCGGCAACTCGGGCGGCCCCGTGGTCGACAGCCAGGGCCGCGTCCTGGGCGTGGTCTTCGCCAACTCCACCAGTGACCCGTCGGAGGGCTACGCCCTGACCAACGGCGAGGTCGCGGGGGACATCAGCGCCGGGGTGGGGCGCAGCAACGGCGTGTCGACGGGAGCCTGCGCCTCCTGAGGTCGCCGGGTCAGGCGGGCAGCCGCAGGACCCAGAGCCAGGCCAGCGAGCCCGCGATCGCGGCGGCGTAGAGCACGGCCCCCAGTCCCACCAGCGTCAGCCGCTGCTCGCGGGGAACGCTGTCGTCGCGGGCCAGCAGGTACAAACCGACCGGGGCGACCAGCACCAGGAGCGCCAGGCGCCCGGGGCGGAGCGGCGCGATGGGCTCGTCGGTGGCGATCGCGGAGGTCGCGGTGGGCGCGGCCTGGGGCACCACCGACGGCGAGCCGGCCAGGCCGAATAGCTGGAACACCGACACCAGCGCCGCGGTGATGACCACGCCCGCGCCGAACGCCTCCACGCCCACGCCGCGCAGCAGCAGGAACGCCGCGATCGCCCCGGCCAGCAGGCCGGCCCCCATCCGCCACGCCGCCAGCAGCGGCAGCTTGCGCGACTCCGCGGCGAGGATCCCCGCGAACACCAGCGCCTGTCCACCCAGCAGGTACACGGTCAGCGGCTGGTGGGCAACCGTCATCACCACCGCCACCACCCCGTAGAAGGCCAGCACGAACGGCCAGGACACCCGCCGCCCGTAGGCCAGCACCAGCAGGCCCAGCGCGGCCAGTCCGAACGAGGTGGCGCCCATCGCCCCCGCCACGTTGCCCGTGTACATTCGCACCGGGTCGACCGCGATCTGGAACTTGGTCCACAGCGCGATCGGTTCGTCGAGCGGGCGCAGCGTGAACGGCGCCAGGTACTCCATGCCCGAGCGCACCCGCCACAGCCAGGTCAGCGGCCATACGATGAGGACCCCGCTGAGCGCGAGCGGCACCAGGAGGCCCTTCTGGACGCCGTCGATGACGATCGCGATCGCCACCAGCCCGGCGACCAGCGCCGGGGGCAGCCCGGGCGGGCACAGGCAGGCCAGGATCAGCGCGGTGCTCAGGGCGCGAACGGCGCCGGGCCAGACCCGGCGGATCCCCCGGATGCCGACGTTGTGGAACCCGACGTACATCGCCCCCAGCAGGACGACCGCGGTGGCCAGCGCCGCCCCGAGCGACTCCAGCGCCGGGCGCCCGAAGAAGTAGATGGCCCCACCGCCCAGGAGGACCGCCGCAGCGAGGCGCAGGGGCGCGTCGTCAATCGCCTCGAGGTCTCCCAGCAGCCCGCCCACGCGGGCCGTCGCACGAGCCGCCAGCCGGGGCACCGACCGCCCGCCGTCCTGGTTCACGAAGGGATTATCCCTGAGATCAGGCGTGGCCTTTCGTGAAGGAGGGCCGCCCCTATACTCGGGGCGGATGGCTGTCCTCTCTCGCGTTCTGCTTGCCGTCATGCTCGCCGCAATGCTCTTCGGCGCGACCATGGCGGCCTCCGGCGCCGACCTGCAGTGGGCGCCCTACGGCGACCTGCCCGGCAACGTGCCGTCGTTCAGCCTGGCCCCCGACCCCACGTCGGCCAACGCGGCCTACGCGGCGACGCTGGGCAGCGGCCTGCTCCACACCGACGACGGCAAGAGCTGGTCCGAGGTCGGTGCAGGCAGCCTGCCCCGGCGTCAGTGGCGCGTGGCAATCGACCCGGCCAGGGGCCCCGGTGGGGGGCCGCCGCCCATTTACGTCGGCGCCGCGGGTGACGGGTTCTACAAGAGCCTCGACGCGGGCAAGTCCTGGCAGCAGCTCAACAATGGCCTCGGCAGCGCCGGCAGCCGCAACGTGCGCTCCATAGCGCTCGGCCGCGGGATCATCGTCATCGGCACCTCCGACGGCGTCTACAAGACGACCGACGGGGGCGGCAAGTGGGACCCGATGAGCCTGCAGGGCCTCGACATCAGCGCCGTGGCGTTCGCCCAGTACGGCGACCTGAAAGACCAGGCCAACAACCCCGTGGTCGTGCTGGCTGGCATCGACGGCGTCCGCGACGCGGGCAGCCGGCTGGTGCGGACGGTCGACCTGGGCGCCAACTGGATCCCGCTCAAGACGGGGGTCCCGCCGGACCTCGTGGTGGCCGCGATCGCGGCCGGCCCGGTGCCCCAGGGCCAGAACCTGCGGCCCCTGTTTGTGGCCGGCAGCGCCGGGGTGATCAAGAGTGATGACGGCGGCGACAGCTGGTCGCCGCTGAGCGCGCTGCCGCCCCAGGCATTCAGCCAGCTGGCGCTGAGCGCCTTCGACGCCAACATCGTCTACGCCTCGAGCGACGGCGGCGGCCCCGCCGGCGGGGTCTGGCGCAGTACCGACCGGGGGGCAAGCTGGACGCCAATGTCGAGTGGTCTCGCAGAGAAGGGGATCACCGCGCTGGGCCTGGCGCGCACCGCGCCGGCCACCCTGGTGGCCCTCGCCTACAACCCCGATAAGCCGCTGGCGACCGCCTATGTCCTGAGTGACACCCAGGCGGTACCGGCCGGCACCGCCGAGGGCGGCACCTGTCCCGAGCCGGGCACTCTGGACCAATGCCCCACAACCAACGTCGCCAACCCGGGCGAGCTGCCCTCGCCCTTCCAGGTGGTCTCGGCCTGCGCCAGTCCCACGCCGTCGCCCGCCGCCACCCCGACCGCGGCTCCGGCGTCACCCGAGCCCGCGGCCAGCGCCCCTGCGACGGCCTCCGCCTCCGCCGCTCCGAGCCCTTCGCCCAGCCCGTCCACCAACCCGGCCTTCGGCTGCGAGAGTCCGAGCCCGTCGCCCGGTGGTGGCGG
>JAXDLV010000242.1:0-7188 GCA_034666445.1 Chloroflexota bacterium
CGCTCATATCTCCTCCGAGTTCTAGGTGGCCACCCAAAGACACGTGCGGCCGGAAGCAACGCCAATATACACGGCCCCGCCCAGTTGCGGTAGTTTTGCCCGGGAACCTAGGCCCCAGTTCGGCACAGGAGGCTTGAGATCAAGACCGCAACCGACCTGACGCTCCTGCTCACAGATCGCCCCGGCAGCCTCGCCGAGGTGGGCGAGGCCCTCGGCCGCGCCGGCGTGAACATCGACGGCTTCTTCGGCTTCTCGCTGAACAACATGTCCTGGACCCACCTGCTGGTCACCGACGCCGCCGGGGCCCGCAGCGCGCTCGACGGGGTGGCCGACGTGGCCGAGGAGCTGGAGGTCCTGGTGCTCGACGTGGACGACCACGTCGGCGCACTTGGCGAGGTCACCCGGCGGCTGAGCGACGCGGGGGTGAACCTGCGCCTGGCCTACCTCGGGACCGGCACCCGCCTCGTGCTGGCGCCGGACGACGTGGATCTCGCCCGTCGCACCCTATCGGGCACCGCCGGAGAGTCCTGACCAATTAGGGCTGGGCGCCGGCCTCGCCCAGCAGCCCCAGCGACTTCGACTCCTCGGGGCTGAGGTCCGCGGGCTGGAGGTCGGGAAAGAACTCCCGCTTCGGCACCATCACCTTGCGGCGGTAGATGCAGACGCGCTCGCCGCGCTGGTTGTAGCCGCGGGTCTCGACGTGGACTATGCCGCGGTCGGGCTTGGACGAGGACTCCTTCTTGTCCAGCACCGTGCTCTCGGCATAGATGGTGTCACCGTGGAAGGTGGGGTTTTCGTGCTTGAGGGACTCGATCTCCAGGTTGGCGATCGCCTTCCCGGAGATGTCGGCGACGCTCATCCCGAGCACCAGCGAGTACACGTAGTTGCCCACCGCGACGTTCTTGCCGAACTGGGTCTTGCTCTCGGCGTAGAAGGCGTCGGAGTGGAGCGGGTGCTGGTTCATCGTCAGCGCGCAGAAGAGCATGTCGTCGGCCTCGGTGACGGTCTTGCCGGGCCAGTGCTTGTAGGTGGCGCCGACCTCGAACTCTTCGTAGTACCGACCGAACTGGGTCACCCGGGGAGCCTCACTTGACGGCGTGCTGCTCGAGCAGGCGGCGGGCGATGATCACCCGCTGGATCTCGTTGGTGCCCTCTCCGATCATCAGCAGGGGGGCGTCGCGGTAGAGCTGCTCCACCGGGTACTCCTTGCTGAAGCCGTAGCCACCGAAGACGCGCATCGCGTCGGTGGCGCACTCGTAGCAGGTCTCGCTGGCGAACAGCTTGGCCATGCCCGCCGCGAGGTCGACGCGCTCGCCACGGTCCTTCTTCTCCGCCGCGGCCATGGTCAGCAGGTGGGCGGCCTCGATCTTGGTCGCCATGTTGGCGAGGTGGAACTGGATCGCCTGGTGCTGGGAGATCGGCTTGCCCATCGACTGGCGCTCCTGCGAGTAGCGGATGGCCTCCTCGAAGGCGCGCCGGGCGACGCCGACGCCGCGGGCGGCCACGTTGATACGCCCCACCTCGATGCCGGACATCATGTGGATGAAGCCCTGGCCCTCCTCGCCACCCAGCAGGTCGGCGGCGGTGATCCGGTAGTCCTCGAACGAGAGCGCGGTGGTCTCGACGCCCTTGTAGCCGAGCTTGTCGATCTGCTTGCTGACGACCAGCCCGTCGCCCTTGGCGGCTAGGAAGCAGCTCATCCCCTTGTAGGCCGGGCTGGCATCGGGGTCGGTCTTGACCAGCACGGCGACGTGGGTCGACCGGGCGCCGTTGGTGACCCACATCTTCTCCCCGCTGATGACGTAGTCGTCGCCGTCCCTGCGGGCCCTGGTGCGAATGGCCTGGACGTCGGTGCCGGCCCCCGGCTCGGACATCGAGTAGGCGAAGTGGTACTCGCCGGTTGCCATCTTCGGCAGGAAGCGCTGCTTCTGCTCGTCTGTGCCGAACTCCTTGAGCATGTACGCCGCGATGAAGTGGGTGTTGATCACCCCCGCGATCGACATCCAGCCGCGGCAGATCTCCTCGATGCAGAGCGCGTACGTCTTGAAGTCCACGCCGCCGCCGCCGAACTCCTCGGGGATGGCGAGGCCGAACAGCCCGAGCTCCTTCATCTGCTTGACGATCTCCTCGGGGTAGATGTCGTCGTGCTCGAGGTCGTGCTGGACGGGCATGATCTCCTTCTCGACGAAGGTGCGGACCATGCCGACGATCTCCTTCTGCTCGGTCGTCAGCTGCTCGGCGATCAACTGGCTCTCCTTCCTGGCGGTCGCGGCCCGGAGAGTTTACCCACGGTATTTCGCCCGCCCCGGGGCCGCGGGGCGCCCCCCGGCGCTAGTTCTTCTTGTAGATCTGCTTCATGACCGCCCGGGCAGCCTTCTGGGGGTCATGGTGGGTGCTGATCTCCTCGGAGACCACGTCGGCCATGGTGATCCGCACGCCGTGCTGCGCCACCACGGCCTTGTCAAAGACCACCCTCTGGGCGCCGGCCGCCTGCGCCGATGGCGGCAGCGGGAAGTTGAGGTTGGAGTTCACCAGGATGTAGTCGAAGAGCTCGCCGCCGACGTGGCGCTCGAGCGCGTCGAGGTGGTCGCCAACGCTGAACCCGTCAGTTTCGCCGGACTGCGTGGCGACGTTGCAGATGTAGACCTTCGGCGCGGAGGCCTTCTGCAGGGTGCTGACCATGCCCTCCACAAGAAGGTTGGGCAGGATGCTGGTGTAGAGGCTCCCGGGGCCGACCGTGATGATGTCGGCATTCAGGATCGCCTGCTCCGCCTCGGGGTTGATCATCGGGTGGGCGGGCTCCAGGTAGACCTGCCGGATGGGCATCGACGACAGCGGGATGCGCGACTCGCCGACCGCCTGCTGGCCGTCCTCCAGCTCGGCGCAGAGGACGACGTCGCTGAGCGTCGAGGGCAGGATGGTGCCCCGCACCGCGAGGACCTTGCCGGACTCGCGCAGCGCGTGCTCGAAGTCGCCCGTGATCTCGGCCATCGCCATGATGAAGAGGTTGCCGAAGGCGTGGCCGTCGAGGGCGCCGTTCTCGAAGCGGTGCTGGAAGAGCTCGGTCATCAGGGGCTCCGTCTCGGCCAGCGCGGTGAGGCATTGACGGAAGTCGCCGGGGGGCAGGATGCGGTACTGCTCCCGCAGCTTCCCGGAGGAGCCGCCGTCGTCGGCGACAGTGACGATTGCGGTTAGGTTGCTGGTGTACTCCTTCAGCCCGCGAAGCAGGGCTGAGAGCCCGGTGCCGCCGCCGAGGGCGACCACGTTGGGACCCTTGTTCATCGTCCGGTGCCTGAAGTAGACGTCGGCCAGGTCCTCGTCACCCTTGAGGAAGGGCACCAGCATCGCCCGGCTGAGCTGGCGCATCGAGAACAGCAGGACACCCGCTCCCGCGAGGGCAAAGATCGAGGCCTGGATGGTGCGCGCCTGGGCGTGGGGCATCAGGTCCTGGAGAAAGTTCAGCGTCACGATGCGCAGGGTGACCCCGACCGGCCCGGGCACGACCACCTGTCCCTCGGCGTAGAAGCTGCGGACGGCGTAGCCCACGCCCATACTGAGGCCGAACACGGCCAAGCCCATCAACAGCAGCCAGCGCTTGATGTGTAGTCCGGGCTGGAGCCATCTGAGCCCGCCCGGCCGGCGCAGACTCATTTGCTGCGCAGTCTAGCAGCGGGTGCGGTCGCCAACGCGCGCTGGAACAGCACGCCGCCGACCACCCCCGCCACGGCGACCGTGGCCGCGAAGACCAGCGACCTGGTGATCCCGGGAGCGGGTAGGTCGAAACCCGCCTCCGACGGCAGGATGACGGTGTAGCGCGCCCCCACGGCGAGGAACAAAACGAGCCCCGCGACGACCGCCGTGGCCCACCGCGCCGGGGTTCGCGTGGCGATCAGCCGGGCCCCCACCACGACCAGCAGGACGAGGCCGACGAGGTGGTGGACCCAGGCGAACGGCTCCACCAGCGCCACCGCTGTCAGCGCGATGCCGAGCGCCGTCCAGCGGCCAAGGGGGGTGTCCACCCCAACCCGGCGGACCAGCCATGCGGCGCCGGCGGCGATCGCCAGGTCGCCGCCATACCAGGCCGCGCGGAACCACACGGGCAGGTCGGTGATGGGCTGCCCCACGAGGTCGGGGCGCCACAGGCGCAGCAGGAAGCCGTTGAGGCCCTGGTTGGCCGACAGCGCGGTCCCGCGGCCCAGGGGGCCGACCAGCTGGAGGTACTCGACCCAGCGCGGACCCCAGCCCACGACCAGCGTGACCGCGCAGACCACCACCACGGTGGCCAGCGCCCAGCCGAGGAGGCGGTAGGACCGCAGGTAGAGGAACAGCGGCACCACCAGCACCGGGTTGAGCTTGAGGGCGATCCCAAGGCCGAGGGCGATGCCGCCGACCCCCGGCCGGCCACGCTCGTGGGCGAGCAGCGCGACCGCGGCCAGGGCGACCAGGACGGTGCCGAACTGGCCCTCGCCCAGGCAGTCGCGCACCGGGTACAGCGCCAGGCAGGCTGCCACGGCAACGGCTCCCTCCACCACACTGGGCCGCCCGATCGCGAGGTACACCGCCCCGATGACCGCGGCCAGGGCCGCCCACTGGACCGCCAGCCAGGTCACGCCGCTCCAGGGGTCGGGTAGCGCGATCCACGGCGCCAGCACAACAAACGCGCTGGGCGGGTAGGAGATGCTGCTCGAGCCCGTCTGGAACGCCGTGCCGATCGACAGGTCGAAGGGCCGGTAGACGGCGGCCCCGCTCCAGAGGCGGCGCCCGGCGGTGATCACCACCGCGAAGTCGGAGTTGCCGGAATACACGTCGAGCGCCCGCGCGCTGGTGCGCAGCCACCATGCCAGCGCGCCCAGCAACCCGAGGCCCGCGAGGATCCGCGCGGGTGTCACCCGGGGCTGGCGAAGCATCGAGCCGGAGTCTATGATTTCCGGCCACCGAGGCCCCACGTGGGGTACAGGGGAGGTAGTCGATGAAGGAGTTCCGTGCTTTCCTGCTGCGTGGCAACGTGGTGGACCTTGCCGTCGGAGTGGTCATCGGAACCGCGTTCGCCGCCGTCGTCACCAGCTTCGTCAGCAACATCATGATGCCGCCGATCGGCAAGCTCACCGGGGGCATCGACTTCTCCAAGCTCGTGATCTCGCTCGGCACCGGCAGCGACGGCAAGCCCGTCGACATCGCCTATGGGATGTTTCTGAACTCCCTGATCACCTTCGTGATCGTGGCGGCGGTGGTGTTCTTCTTCATCGTCAAGCCGATGGCCCGGCTGATGCCGCAGCCGAAGGTCGAGGAGGAGCCGAAGGCCAAGGAGTGCTCCGAGTGCCTGAGCTCGATTCCCGTCGCCGCCAGGCGGTGCTCGTACTGCGGCCAGCCGCAGAAGCCGGCCAGGGCGTAACGGGAGCGGCGCCGGTGGCGGCGCCGCGCTTATGAGGCGGCGCCGATCGCCTTGACTTCGAGGTGCCGCCGCGGCACCGAGATCGTCACCGTTGTGCCCCGCCCGACGACGGAGTCGAGCTTCACCTGGCCGCCCACCCGCTCGGCGCGCTCGACCATGTTGACCAGCCCCAGGGACTGCGCCTTGCGCTTGTCGTAGCTCTCCTGGGTGGCGGCGACGTCGAAGCCCTTGCCGCTGTCGGCCACCACGCCGACCACGTTGTCGCCGTCGGGGCGCAGGCTGACGCGAACCAGCTTGACGGCCGCGTGCTTGCGAACGTTGCCCATCGCCTCCTGCATCACCGAGAACATCGTCTGCTCCACAGCGGGGGCCATCCGCTCCATGCTCTCGTCGAGCTCCAGCTCGACGCGGATCCCGTGGTTGGCCTCGTACTGCTCGGCGTAGGACTCCAGCGCCGCCGCCACTCCCTGCGTCTCCAGCACCAGGGGCCGCAGCTCGAACAGCATGGTGCGCGCCTCCTTGATCGTCAGCCGCACAAGGTCGTCGAGCTCCTCGAGCTCGTGGCGGGCCTGGTCCATGTCCCTGTCCATCGCGGAGCGGATCACCTCGATGTTCATCGCCATGCCGGCCAGCCGCTGGACCGGGCCATCGTGGAGGTCGCGGGCAAGGTCCTGGCGGAGGACCTCCTCGAGGCTGATCAGCCGGTCGCGCTCGGCGCGCAGGTGCTGGTAGAGGCGGGCGTTCTCGACCGCGATCGATGTCTGGCTGGCCAGCGAGGAGACGACCCTGACCGCGTCCTCGTCGAAGACGTTGGTGCGCAGGTAGTTGGAGAGGTTGATCACGCCGATCACCTCGTCGCCAAGCCGCATGGGTGCGCAGAGGAGGGCCTTCGGCATGATCGTGCCGGGGCTCGACTGCTGGAAGCCGGGGTGCATCGCCACGTCGTTCGCGAGGATGGCCTCGCCCGTCTGCACCACCTTGCCGGCAATCCCCTCGCCGATTCCGAAGCTGAGCGTCTGGGCGGTCGGCTCGTCGGTGCCGTAGATGGCGCGCAGCCGCAGGCGCCCTTCCTCCAGCACCATGATCGAGCCGATCTGGGCGCCGGAGACGGCGGCGGCCTTGGTGAGGATGTTGTCGAGGACCTGCTGCATGTCCAGGCTGGAGGCGATCGCCTGCAGGCCCTCGTGCAGGTTGGCCAGCTCCCACAGGCTTCGCTGGCTGCGCTCGAACAGCTCGGCGTTGCGCAGCGCGACCGCCACCTGGTTGGCGACGGTGCTCAGGACCGCGGTCTCGGAGTCGTCGTAGGAGCGCTCGCCGAACACCGCCAGGGAACCGAGGAACTCGCCGTCAAGGAACATCGGCGCCGCGAGGCCGCAGGTCAACGTGCCGTCACCGGTTGGCAGCGGGGGGACGAGGTCGGCCTCGGCGGCGTTCGAAAGGCGAAGCGTCCCCTGCTGCAGCGCCACCGCGCCGACCAGCCCGGAGCCGGGCACGACAGCGAGCTCATCGTGGCCGCCGTGGGCGCCGCCGGCGAAGACCGCGACCACGCGGTGGTCATCGCCGTTCACCCGCGTGAGGACCGCGACCTGGCTGTGGAACAGGCCGCCCACCGTTTCGACCACTCGCCGCTCGAGCGCGGCGGGCCCCTCGGTGGTGGCGGTCAGCATGCGGGAGACCTCGGGCAGCGAGCCCAGCAGGAGGTCGAGGTGGCGGGCCTCGCGGGCGGCGCTCTGGTGGGCGATCGAGTTGCTGATCGCCATGCCGCCGAGGTTGGCCAGCTCGTAGAGCACCGGGTG